>CAYGQU010000080.1:0-9345 GCA_964352045.1 uncultured Planctomycetaceae bacterium | reverse complement strand
CTCGGGGCATTACAAGCGACCTGATGTTTTAGAAGGCAAACGAGTCTTGGTCGTCGGGGGTGGTAATTCGGGGTGCGATATTGCGGTCGAGAGTGGTCAGCATGCCAAGCTAACAGCGCTTAGCCTGCGACGTGGCTATCACGTCATCCCTAAATTTTTTCATGGAACACCGATCGATATTTGTGGCGAACGGCTTCTTATGGCTCGGTTACCACTTGCCCTCCGACGGCTCTTATCAAGAATTGCGTTCTTCCTTCTGCTCGGCACACGTTATGGAACAGGACTTCCCAAACCTGACCACAAGCTTTTCGAAACTCACCCGACTGTGACCTCGCAATTATTTTACAGCTTGCGACATGGCGATCTCTCGATACGACCCGATATCGAAGCATTGGCTGGCGATAAAGTCCGCTTTGTGGATGGTACGGAAGAGCCATTTGATTTAATCCTCTACGCCACCGGCTACCATTTATCTTTTCCCTTTATCGACAATGAGTTATTGAACTGGAAAGATGGCCGACCTGACTTGTACCTCAATGTCTTTCATCCCGATGCAGATGACTTATTCGTTTTGGGAATGATCCAACCCGACAGCGGACAGTGGGGGCTGGTCGATCGCCAAGCAAAGCTCGTAACTCGATTCTTGCAAGCTACCGAACAAGAGACGGCTGGCGTAAAGCGGTTCCGTAAACTCAAGAGCCAAGGAGCACGCCGCGAGCCGATAAACTACATTCAGTCGCCTCGGCACCATGTTCAGATCGAACATTTTTCCTATCGGCAAGAACTCGACAAACAATGCAAGAAACTATCCAGGGGCATTCTTTCAAAAAAGCAGTTGGTCTAACCAATTGGATAGCTTGCCTTTGACTTTTTTCACTAGGAATTTTACCGATTCAATACACTTCCACGATAACTAAGGAGGGGCCTAAAATTCGATGCGTTTTAGACACCCTCTCAGCAACGAATTCAGCAAGCGTCAGACATTGTGAGCTTTACGATTTATTCGACTGATCGTTGGCAATAACCTCAGCGAGGCTAAATCGGAATCGACATCTTGTCGTAAGCTAGTTCGACGTTCGCAAAATGTTGCTTAGCTTCTTGCAATAGCTTTGCCTCGAACGGCTCGTTGGTGATTCCTGCGGTGCGTGGATTTTGATGAATGAGAACCAGTCTTCCAACCTCCTGCTCTGCTGCAACCTGTGCGGCTTGGGCTCCTGTTGAATGGCCTGTCAACTTGGCCATCTCGATTTGGTCCTCGGTAAAATAAGATTCATGCAGCAAAAGATCGACTCCTTGGATCAATCGTAATGCCGAAGCATCGAGCCGCTCGGTATCGGTAACGTAAGCGATTGATTTTTCTAGGCCGTCCAAATAATCCAATCGCAAGCCAATCGATCCGCCCGGATGCACCAGAGGAACCGTTCGGACTCTGAGGCCCATGAGTTCAAAGTCGTCGGCTAATGGGATGAATTCGTTCACGGTTTGAATTGGAAAGAATGATTTGCTAAACAACGAGTTTTGAACTGCTTCTATCACTTTTTCGTCGGCATGTACCCGAACCTTAACTGGCTTACCCTGGTGCTCTAAACCAAGCAAATAGGTGAGGCCGATCACATGGTCGAGATGAGCGTGAGTCAGCAGCACGTCGAGCGTGGGAGTTTGGATCAGGTCGGCTACGCGGAAGGAAGCGGTCCCCGCATCGAGCAAAATCCCCTGCTCAGGTAAAAAATAACACGAGGTGTGTCGCTCTTCGTTAGGGTGAAACCCGCCAGTGCCAAGTAATTCAAGACGCATAACCAAACGCTTCGATTGGAGTATCTTTCCCCTAGTCGGCTGACGTCAGCCCGAGTTGGGGGTATGTTTTAAGATAAGCCCCGTTTGGGGACAGCCGACCGTAACACACTCCCCTGATTGGAATCAATGACGCTCTTATCAAAGATGATGCGATTTAGCTGGTTAGGCCACACTTCGCTTGTTTTATTGCTAGCAATTGCCACTCTTCCCCTGGTCGGCTGTGGTGAATCGGGCCCCAAACAAGTCGTCGTCTACACGGCACTTGATGAAGAATTTTCAAAACCGATTTTCGACGCTTTTTCCCGCCGAACCGGCATCGAGGTTCTGGCGAAATTCGATACCGAAGCGACCAAAACCGTTGGCTTGGCGAACGCCATCTTGGCCGAAAAAGAACGCCCTCGCTGCGACCTTTTTTGGAACAACGAAATTTTGCAGACCATGCGGCTCAAGCAGGCTGGTCTGCTACGCGTCCAGCCGATGAGCACCTCGCAAGATTACGACAAGAAGTATCGCTCGGCCGATCATGATTGGTATGGCTTTGCCGCCCGGGCTCGGGTGCTGATCGTTAACACAAATCGAGTGAAAGAATCTCGCCGTCCCAAGTCGATTCGTGATTTAACCGATCCACAGTGGTACGATCAATGTGCGATTGCAAAACCATTGTTTGGCACAATGGCAACGCACGCCGCTTGTCTATTTGAAGTCCTCGGCGAAAAAGAAGCCAAACAACTCTTTGAAGGAATCAAACGCAACGCTCAAATTTTGTCAGGCAACAAACAAGTCGCTCAGGATGTTGCCAGCGGTAAAATCATGTTCGGCCTCACCGACACGGACGATGCGATGATCGAACTTGAAGCGGGTCAGCCCGTTGCGATCATCTATCCTGACCAAATCGAGGGAGGACTTGGCACGCTATTTATTCCAAATACAATCGCAATGATAAAGGATTCCCCCAACCAAAAGACTGCCCACGCTTTGGCCGAGTTCTTGCTTTCGCCGATGGTAGAAGGCCGACTGGTTGATGGCCCCAGTGCCCAAATTCCTCTCAACCGTCGTGGCAGCGCTAAGGCGCGTGTGAAAACACCCGATGAGATCACGCCGATGAAAGTCGATTTCAATGCAGCCTCCGTCAATTGGGATAGCGTAGCGAAGTATCTGGCAGAAACGTTTTCGTTATAAAATGAAGCTGTAAGTAGAGTAATAAACGAGTAATAAACTACGAAGGCACAAAGAAAAGTCAAAAAAGGAACACGGCGAAAGCTACAAATAGCTAATTTACAATGCTGATCGTCAAAAATAATCTTCTGGAAATGCTGCCTATCCAAGGAACTAAGTCGCTGCTGTCGTCGTGCCGCCGTGGTTAAATTTCTTTTGGTGTTCTTCGTCTTCTTAGTGCCTATTTTTTTTAAAATCAATGATCCAAAAAAACTACAGCCCGCGGCGATGCTTGCGAGCACGGCTGCCGAAGGGCTTTGGTTTTGCTTCGGGCGTTTCTTTCGCCTGTGCCTCTTCTTCAGGGGTCTCTTCTGGCTGAAGGCCGCCGCCGAAGACTTGCACCTTGGCAGGAGCGGCCCGTTTGTTCTCTTCGGCTACCGCTTCAAATCCGTCGATCGAGTCTTCAATCAGAAGTTTGTTGATGAGGATCTCGATACGGGTTAGCTCTTCACCCTCTTCACGGGTTACGAACGTGTAGGCAACTCCCTCGCGGCCCATGCGCCCCGTTCGACCGACACGGTGGACATAATCGTCCGAAGATTGTGGAATGTCGTAATTGATGATGTGCGAAATACCACTAACGTCGATTCCTCGTCCAACGACATCGGTCGCGACAAGTAACTTGACGTTTCCTTCGCGGAATTTCTTCATGACCCGATCGCGCGCGGTTTGCTGCATGTCACCATGAATGCAATCGACCCCTTGGTACTTTTTCTTGCTAAGCCGTTCTTGCACTTTATCGGTGCCACGCTTCGTTCGGCAGAAGACGATCGTCTGGTGCGGGTTCTCACGGTCGATCAGTTTACAGAGCAAATCGAATTTACGGTTCGCATCGACCGTAAAATAATGCTGTTCGATCGTGTCGACCGAACGGGATTTCGGCGAGAAATCGAGCATTTCGGGGTTGTGCATGTACTTTTCGGCAAGTCGCTTGACGCCGGGTGCAACAGTTGCTGAAAGAAGCAACGTTTGACGCTTGTTGGGACAGCGGCGGAGGATTTTTTCAATGTCAGGTCGGAAACCGATGTCGAGCATTCGGTCGGCTTCATCAAGCACGACGACACGCAGTCCACGCACATCAAGCGTTCCACGGCTGAGGTGGTCGATCACACGGCCTGGTGTGCCAATGACAACATCAACACCTTTTTCTAGTTGTGTGATTTGCGACTTGATTGGCTTCCCACCATAGAGGGCAGCCATACTGCATTCGTGACCCTCTGCAAGTCGCTCGAATTCGCCAGCTACTTGTACGGCAAGTTCGCGTGTAGGGACCAAAACCAACGCTTGCGGTGTATTTGATTCGATAAGCGTTTCAAGAATCGGAATGGCAAACGACGCGGTCTTGCCTGTTCCGGTACGGGCTTGGCCCAACACATCTCGGCCTTTTAAGGCGATAGGAATCACCCCGGCCTGCACAGGCGATGGGTTGACATAACCAATATCGTCAAGTGTATCAAGCATTTCGTCCGATAGACCAAGATCTTCAAACAGCAATTCGTCTTCTTGAGGCTCGTCTGCTTGAGAGTCATCGGATTGGGTGGCGAGCGATTCTTTTTCTGATTCGTTTTCTGGTGGGGTCACTTGGGTAATCGTAGAGGGTTGGAGAGAGATTAATAGGTTACGTATGTGCCCCGATTATTCTCTTGAGCCGACACCCACCTTAAGGGTGAAAGCAAAGAATCGAGACAACAAACAACTGCGGCTGAAAAAATTTCTTCTGACTAGCCGCTCTCACCTAAGAACTCCGTGGGGCAAGCTGAAAAGCAACCAACACGTCTCGTATGAACGACTACCGACAAAAAACAAATTATGGCCTGAGATGAGAATTCCCCTGGCGATAACAACTTAAACCATAACGGTTTGGGAGAAATACGCAATACCAGCAAGGTATCAATCTGCTAGGTACATGACCTCCAAATACCGTGGTAAATGAGGTGCGAACTGATTTTTAATACAAAAGAAACAAAATCTTGCCTGACGTAACATACTGGTAACATGAATCAAGTAAGAATTGTTTTAAGCATCACGAATATACAAATACTATTGGCAGGCAAGTGGTGCACGAATTATTTCTGCGGCCCCCTTATTAAACCAGATAAAGTAATTGAAAGTCATCAATGTGCCACTTTCTCAATGAGTCCTTTATCCGCACCATGATATTTTTTGATCGCAACACTTATCGCTGTGTACTTGTTTGGCTTGTAATTTTTTGGAGCTGTTGCGTTTTAACTTGTAATGCATCATCGCAGTATCTGACAAATCAATGGGTAAAAAAAATGGCTTCCCCGTTGATTGAGAATAGAATCGCTGATGGTATATCAATCGGCTACATCGAAGGTCATCACTATGGAACCGTTCACCTAGGAAGCTCTAACCAAGAAGGGAACAGAGCCAGTAACCTTACTCTTTATGAAATCGGTTCCGTTAGCAAAGTCTTCACAAGTCTCTTGCTAGCCAATGCGGTTGTCCGAGGTGAAATTGACTTGAACAGCATTGCTGAAATTGCCAATCAGCAAAATATTCAGTTCCCAACTCGCAATGACAAGACAATAAAATGGGGTCATCTTAGCACTCATCGTTCGGGGTTACCACGACTACCAACGAACATGCATTTAACTGATCTTACAAATCCCTATCGCGACTACGATTCACGAAAGGCAGCAACGTTTCTGAATGGATATGAACTCCCTCGTGATCCTGGAGAGGCTTATGAGTACTCAAATTTTGCCGCCTCGGTGCTCGGATACTTAGTCTCACAACATGCAGGCATGTCCTACGAAGAATTGCTGCAAGTAAGAATCGCTAAGCCACTTCGGATGAATGATTGCACTATCTCATTGACTACAGATCAGAGCCAAAGACTTGCAACGCCCCACAATAAGTTCGGATCAACTACCTCGCCTTGGACTTTTGCCGATCTTCCTGGTGCTGGTGGTATTCGTACGACGCTGTTTGACTTGATGCGATTTGCGAAAGCTCAACTATTTCCACCGGCAGGCTACGCAGGTAAAGCGATCGAACTCGCCTGGAAAAAGCATCAGGAAGCCGATGCGTCGGGACCTGCTATGGGACTAGGCTGGCTAATCCACGCCGATGGTCAAACCCGTTGGCACAACGGTCAGACTGGAGGCTATCACTCCGTGATCTTTATCAATCGAGAAATCGAATGCGCCGTGATTGTGCTGTGCAATACAGCGGTATCGGATAATATTGATCAACTAGCGATGCAAATGATAGCAAGAGTTGCTCTGCAGGGCGCAGAACCAAGCTCTGATGAATCATCTGAAAAAAAACCAGGCGAGCTAGCCATAGATGCAAAACTACGCAAGCGGCTCGAAGGCCGTTATCAATTGACTCCGAATTTTATCTTTGATGTTAATGACCGCGATGGACACTTGATGGTTGGCATAACCAATCAGCCGACACAGGAAGTTTTTCCTGATTCAGCCACCATGTGGTCGTACCGTGGAGTCGATGCAAAACTTGAATTCCAACTAAGGAAGTCAGGGCGAGCCAAGAGCTTAATTCTCCATCAAAACGGCATAAAGCAAGTTGCTCGCCGAATACGTTAAGTTTCATTCTAGCTCTTAATTTTTATGGCCATATAGGCGGTAATACGCCTTTCTAAATTTAATTCTAAAAATATCTCCCGAATCGTGTCGGGGAATTCTTTGTAGCGCTGATTGGCATGGTGGAAGTCAATAAGCACTCTTTTTTTCGTCACAAGGGCCCTGTGACGACGGCTCGGTTGCTTATCGCTCTTTTCCGATTCCCCTGGTCTCCCATTTCAACGCTTCCAACAAGGATAAGATCCAATGTTCCCCACTCTATCGGCTTCGTTAACCCCCTCGAATATTGCTATGACCGCGTTGCTAGGTCTTGCTTTAACGGCTTCTTCTCAAGCGGCAGTGCTCACTGGCTCGGGTCTCAACCTTCCTCTACCAGTGGTCAATCCGGCACCGCCGTTCGCTGTCGCTCCCACTTATACGACGGTTGGCTTGACACATACCGGCACCTGGAACGTAGGCGATGTTCAACCCAACTGGGTCGGCACGTTTGGCATGTCCACACCACCCATTCCTTCGTTATCAACCGGCACCACCATGTATGATTTTACAAGCTTGCCATTGGGCTACTTGCCAGCAGGCACCTTCTTTGCCTTTGGTGATGTCGATGGAGGCTCAGGCAATCCCGAACGGTATAACCTACAAGCCTACGATAGCCCTAGCCTAACGACCCCTGAAACAGACGAATGGCTCGATGATACTTACGCAGTCGGTGGCGTCGGCACCGGCATCGGAGGCACGATCCAAGCAACCGACGTCCCTGCCTGGGATTGGAACATCACGAATCCCGACTTCTATCAAATCTACGCATCTCCCAACCTCACCGGCAACCCAAGCATGACGGTTACCTTGATCACGAACCAACCGATCTACGGCCTATCGCTTGAAAAACCATCAACGCATTATGGCTTTAACATCTTAGCCCCGATTCCAGGAAGCACCGGCGGAAGAATTCCCGAACCAACGAGTGCCATGCTACTCGGCATAGTCGGTTTGGCTGGAGTGGTAATACATCGCGGCTAATTCGTGTTGATCTATTTTAGGAACAAGAATAAGCGGCGATAAAAAAAGGGGGGACAGACAAGCAACCTGTTCCTCCTTTTTGCGTTAAAACGTATGCAATCTATGTCGGTCTTTAAGCGCCTACTAGGAATGCAAATTGGAGCTGATTTCTTTTATTCGTGATAAATAGCGTTGCTTAGTGTTACCTGATCGCACTTCACCCCTTACGCACAAAAAGAGCCGGTAAGGGTCCTTTGAAGGGACACCCAACCGGCTCTTTAACTATAAAAAGGAATCGCGTTGCCATCAAGCAACGCAATTCAATCACTTCTTCTTAGCACGAGTCGTCTTCTTAGCCGTGGTCTTCTTCGCAGCGGCTTTCTTCTTTGGAGACTTCTTGGCAGCTGGCTTAGCAGCCTTCTTTTTGGTCGACTTCTTTGGTGCTGCCTTCTTCTTTTTTTACTTTTTAGTTGCGGTTTTCTTAGCCGTGGTCTTCTTGGCAGCAGCCTTCTTTTTGGTCGACTTCTTAGCGGTAGCCTTCTTGGCTGTGGTCTTCTTCTTTACCGTCGTCTTCTTAGCGGCGGCCTTTTTCTTTGGCGACTTCTTAGCAGCAGTCGTCGATTTCTTAGCGGTAGTCTTCTTGGCGGCACGTTTGGTGGCCGTCTTCTTTGTCGCTGCCATTGGGGATGGCTCCTTCCGAGGTCGCGCCCTGTGAGTTTATCACACTAAATCTCTCGGGCGCACCGTGGAGAGATCAGTGAGGAATTTCTTGCTTGGTCGGATGCACCCAGACCACACTATTTGCTAATGGCAAATAAATAAGCTGTGTGCATACCTCCCTGTCTGCGCGCATTGAATCAATTTCCTATTCACTTCGTCAAGACGAATTCTAGCATTTCTTGCATTGGTACTAGAGAAGGCACCACCAATTGTGGCTCAATCGAAACGCTTGCTCAGGTCGCATGAGGTTAAGAAGATTCCAAGGCCCAAGCCAATAGCAATCGGGTCTGTTCGGCAAAGTCGTGCGTCGGCGAGCCCATCGGTGTCTTAAAGAACGCTCCAAGCGGTGCCACAATGCCCGACTCTCCGCGCACAGCAGCCAAATCAATTAGTCGTGCCAAGTCAATCACCAGCGGAGCGGCCAGCGCCGAGTCACAACCTTGCCAAGTGAACTGCAATGACATCGGAATCTGCAAAAACCCCCGGAAATGGACGTGATCCCAAGCCGTCTTCCAATCCCCCAGGCTCTCGATTGCTTCGATCGAGACGAGATTTTCGGGCGCGTAGCCAAGCAATTTTTCAAGCAATTGCTGCTTGCTGTCGAGTTTCGCCTGCTTGTTTTCAGGGTCTGCTAGCACCTGGCCATCGCGGTTGCCCAGCAGGTTGTGGCTGACCCAACTCATGATTCTTAACTGCCGGGCGGCAAACATTGGAGCGAGTACCGACTTCAATAACGTCTCACCCGTTTTGCCATCTCGACCCGCATGCGGTACGCCGATTTTTTTTGCTAATTTTTCAATTGCCGAGCAATCAGCCCCCAACGAAGGGGTGAAATTCACCACCGGCATCGTATTCTGAATCGCGGCGATCGCGTAGAGCGAACTCATGCGTAAGGGAAATGTTTCCTGCGGTTCGTCGAAACGTGATTCGAGTTCTTCCCAACTCTCGGGCACGGTGCTCTGGTCGATCATCGGTTCGGTCGAACCGAGCAAGACGACGATCACCTGGTCGAGTTGGTTCGTTTCACGAAACTCGATCAGGTCGTTGG
>CAYGQU010000079.1:0-9413 GCA_964352045.1 uncultured Planctomycetaceae bacterium | reverse complement strand
CCAACAAGCCATGTTGTGCTACGACGCGCCGATTCTTGCCGCTGAAAAAAGTCAGTGGACATAACAAAGCCAATTTGGACTGCAATGGATGCTCAACAAGAAAAGTGTCGTAAACTCAGAAGCTAACATTTGGAGCTTCGTTGATTTTTGCGTCATCAAAGTCTAGTAACTCAGCATCGTCACCATGCCCAAGCAATCCTGCAAAGAAAATTGGAGGGAATGTCTGCTTATAAGTATTGTATTCGGTTACCGAATCGTTGTAGGCCTGTCTGGCAAAGGCAACTTTGTTTTCCGTTGAAGTCAATTCTTCGGTTAACTGCATCATATTCTGATTTGCTTTGAGATCAGGATAGGCTTCCGAAACAGCAAACAAACGCCCTAGCACACCACCCAATCCTTGCTCAGCTGATGCCAAATCAGCCATTGATTTAGCATTGCCTGGATTTGCAGCAGCCGCTTTTAGTGCCCCTACAGCTTGGTTTCGAGCCGTGATAACAGCTTCGAGTGTTTCGCGTTCATGACCCATATACCCTTTTGCGACTTCGACTAAATTAGGGATCAAATCATACCGACGCTGTAGTTGTACCTCTATTTGAGAAAACGAGTTCTGAAATCGATTCTTAAGTGTCACAAGTCGGTTGTAAATGCCTATACCGTATGTAAATAGTACGAAGGCAATACCACCAATTACAATTAATGCGATGAGCCACGATGCCATGAATAACTCCTCTTAATGGATGGGTAGATCCCGAGTATTTCGCTACGAATGAACGTATCTTACCGCTAAAACAGAATTTCTCAAGAAAAACTTAAATCTATTGCTCCGTCGGCTCATTGGTTCGTTCAACATAATCGCCAGTGCGTGTATCGACACGAAGCCAATCTCCGGTATTGATGAAGGCGGGTGCCAGAATCTCGGCTCCTGTTTCAAGCTTAACTGGCTTTTGAACTCCTGTAGCGGTATTACCTCTTGGAGCTGGTTCGGCAAATTCGACTTGTAGCACCACATGGTTAGGCGGTGTAACAGCAATCGGATTATTGTTGAAAGTGACCACCTGACAGTCCATATTCTCTTTCAAAAAACGAGCCGTATCTCCTACTTGCTCATTTGTAAGCTCATATTGCTCGTAGTCCTGGTTATTCATGAAGACAAAGTCTTCACCCTGTCGGTATAGGAACTGCGCCGTAAATTCCATGACATCCGCCTCTTCAAGCGTTTGTCCAGCACGATAAGTTCGATCGACTACCGTATTACGGAGTAAATTCTTCATTTTACACTCGTAGAGTGCTGTTCCTTTTCCTGGCTTGCGGAAGTTCATTTCTACCATTTGGAACGGAACTCCGTCGATTTGTACCTTCAAACCTTTTCGGAAATCGCTTGTATTAACTGTGCCCACGCCTAGCTCTCGCTGAGTATCGGATGTTCAATAAGGTATCAGTACCTGCCTATTGGCAAATACACTAACGCCAGAAGCTATATCTTCGATGACGAGTCTATCTCAACAGCCGCCGGATGTCCGCCCCCTTGAGGGACGAACTTCCCAAGATTGGGCCCATGAACTTCGCAATGCGATCCGAAATCCCCACGTTTTATGCGATGAATTACGAATTTCTCGTGATTTGGCAGACAGCGCAGCTTCGGTAAACTCTAATTTTCAGATTCTCGTACCCCGACCATTTCTAGCCAGAATGGAACCCGGTAATCAAGACGATCCCCTACTGTTACAGGTCCTACCCCAAGCGAACGAAAATATTGCAAGGGAAGGCTTCACGGGCGATCCTGTCGGTGACCTTGCTGCGACACGTCTGCCGGGACTACTGCACAAATATAATGGGCGAGCACTACTCATTGCTTCCCCTACATGTGCCGTCCATTGCCGATACTGCTTTCGTAAAGAATTCCCCTACCAAGAGACGCCCAAAGGAAGTGAAGCATGGCAACCGGCTATTGAGGAAATTTCAGCTGACGATTCGATATCGGAAATCATCTTAAGTGGTGGCGATCCGCTAATGCTCGTCGATGCAACCCTAAGCAAAATTATTCATTCGCTTGAAGCCATACCGCACATCATGCGATTACGAATCCATACGCGACTACCAATCGTAATTCCACAAAGAGTCACCGACCGTCTGGTCAATCTATTAAAAGCGACTCGACTTATTACTGTTATGGTTATTCATTCCAACCACACCAATGAATTGGATTCTATGGTAGCAAGGCAGCTAGATATAATTCAAGCAACAGGTACGTTACTTTTAAACCAATCGGTTTTATTACGCGGTGTCAACGACTCCCTCGCTGCGCAGATTTCCCTTTCAAAACGGTTAATCGAAATCGGAGTCCTTCCTTACTATCTGCATCAGCTAGATCGGGTAACGGGAACAGCACATTTTGATACAAAGCGTCAAGTCGGTCTGAATTTGATTGCCGAAATGCGAAAGCAACTCCCGGGCTACATGGTACCCCGCTATGTTATAGAAGAGGCTGGCAAACCTCATAAGACATTATTAGCTTAGTTTTTTACTCAACTATTTTTATGCCTGAATCCGCAACTAGATCGTGTGTTAATACCAAGGCATCGATTTACGATGTCGAAGCGATTGATACTCTACGCCGTGAACTTCGATTTGATCCTGGTTTCTTACACAAACTACGAATCGCTTTACTGAAAAAATCTCTAGATCCACAAACCGTGGTTCAGAAATTACCTGAATCGGTTCAAGAAGCCTTTGCCTCGAAAGTCGAATTTGAATCGCTTATACTTGATCGCCAATTTGATTCCACTATAGATGGCGCGACGAAGATTATCTTCAAAACTCGCTCAGGTTTTTCAATCGAATCTGTTATCCTTCGTGCCAACACGGGCAGAGTATCGCTTTGTGTCTCAAGCCAAGTTGGCTGTGCTGCTGCATGCGATTTCTGTGCTACAGGCCGAATGGGCATAGCTCACAATCTAACTTCTTCCGAGATCCTAGACCAACTCGCTCAAGCCAATCGGTTGCTTCGTTCCGAAAATCGATCGGTTCGTAACTTAGTCTTTATGGGCATGGGAGAACCTTTCCATAACGAAACAGTCATCCACCAAACGCTTGAAGTCTTGTTGTCCACTTCTGGATTTCATCACCCTGCCTCGCGGATCTTAGTTAGCACCGTAGGGATTCCTGATGCAATGATTCGCTTTGGAGAAAAATATCCCCAAGTAAATATAGCACTCAGCCTCCATTCACCTATCCAAAAAACTCGCGAACAGATTATCCCGCTGGCTAAACGTTATTCTCTTGTTGATCTTAGAGCCACAATTGTTGAGCTAAATCGAATTCAACCCAAACGAACTGCGATCATGCTTGAGCATCTGATGCTTGCCGGTATCAATGACTCGCTCGAAGATGCCGCAGTGCTTTTAGATTGGGTTCAAGATCTTCGCGTACATGTAAATCTCATCCCTTACAATTTGGTAGAAGATGCTCCTCATCTAATCGGGTCCAATAGGAGTTCGATAGAATCGTTTGGAGCAGTGCTTAAACAAGCTGGAGTACCTACTACTATCCGCTATTCGATGGGAAGCGATATCGAAGCAGCTTGCGGCCAATTAGTCCGTCAAGAAAATAAAGCTGTCGCGTACAAGCATGCGGAATTACGCAAACGGTAAGTATTACGATAAAGGTACATTGCTTTCTTTTTCAAGATCGATCGTCCAAAGTTCACCTAAAGCATGATTCTCTGATTGATCGACAACCCGATATATTTCACCTGCATGAGTTCTTATACGGTTATGTGGAGTTACTGCAACTGGCTCGGTAAACGCGATTCGATAACGATCAACTATTGTCTCATCGAAGGATCCCTTGGTGCTGGTGCTTACTCGCCATAAGTGCCCTCGTAATGCTTGGAACTCTATTACCCAACTGGTAATTTGCAGGGTAGAAACCTGGTCAATATCAACTTCTTCCCAAATGGCTTTTTCAATATCGACCCACTCAGACTCTTCAGGTCGAATCTTTACTCGACGCGCTTGGCAACGAAAACGTGTTGAACCTCTCAGCCGTTCGATATGAGTAAGCGTCCAACAATTCCCGAACCCATCTAATAAACGGTCGGATATCATTGGTTCATTTACACCCGATTCGATAGGTAAATGCCATTCGGAAGTAATTCGTCGAACTAAACCATTCGTACCGGCTTCCTCTTCACTGATCTCATGAAATCGCCAAGCTGTAGGAATAATGAGTTCTTCTAACGTGCTTTTTCTTAACAGTGTGATTTCTTCCAGCGTATCAATAACACCGGAAAAATCGCCTTCGGTCGTCCAGTTCATGATGATTATGAACCTCCTTGTGACTTAATTTCATACGGTTCGTAACCATTGATTTTAGAATCACACCAATCAACTGTTCTTTGAAGCGATTCGACGTACTGTTCCCAGTGTACACGTTGACCATCAATCCAGTAGGTTGGCTTAAGGCTTCCGCGCACTTCTTGTATTTGCGCTAGCGCTTGCGATCGGATCGCTTGTATTTGAGTTACTTCTTCGCTCATAATTAAATCGCCCTGATTTGAAATCGAAAAATAATAACTTGACCAACTGTAGGTTGCATTTCGTAACGAATTCGATACCGACGACCAGCCTTTGGAAACGCATCATCGTTTGCAACATTTAGATCATGCCGAAAGTTGTATCCTGTTGTATCAACCGTCCACGGAACACCTGTTTGCAGTGTTCCATAGAGTACCGCTCCTGCCGACAAAGGGACCGACTGGTGTCCAGCAACTGGGTTCCAATTTTCTTCTTGGCAAGGATCCAATTCATCAATCGTATAGCTAACAGAATCAATTTCCGAAGCATCGATTAAGTTTTCGTCGGCATGTACTAACCGTGCTAGTAAAATTGCTGCTCCACCTTGAAATGCAACGCCGTAAATATCGTTTGCTGTAGGCATGCTTTATCCTTCTCCTCCTGGTATTACCAAACCGGCAGTTTGGCCTGATTGTAAATTGAGTTCTCCCATTGCCATGCCTGAAATCGCTACCTCTCCTTGAGCCGTACCGGTCAGCCATGATCTATTCACAACAAGTTGATTCGAGCTATAGACAGCATTTGAAATACCTACTAAGTTTTCTGCGATTGAAGATAGTCGAATAAATTTTCCTTCAAGCGCTATTGGAACCATGAAAGAACTAATGTTCTCTGTTACAGAAAGCACTTGCCAATTGCTAATTCCATCATCACTGAATTCGAGATACGACTTCTCCGTGACAATGCTATATCCATGGTGATTCCATTCAGCACCCTGCAAATAGATTACTGATCCTATCGAAGGAACACCTAGAATAGACGGGGCAGCGTCTAAGGATGGCACAGGACCAAGAAATAGAGCTGATATTTCAGACGGTGTTAGAACTCGGTCCCACATACCTACACCTGCCGCAGCAATCACGTCTGTTCTGTACAGATATTCGGCATTAAAAATCTGAACTGTTGCGGAAGTATTATCAGAGTGTCCTGCTGAAGTGGCACTTTTTACTAAGATGCCATTCAAATAGAACTCATTCTCTCCGGTTGCATTGTTGTAAGTCATCGTAAAGTGATGCCAATCCGAAACATTCGCTAGCCCTTCCGAAGATCCGATTTTTAATTCGTAATTGCTATCCGATATTTCGGTAATAAATCGAGCAGATGCTGGCGATTTCAAGAGATCGAAATACCAGTCTTTGGATGTTGCTGACAATGATTTAGAAAATGGCACGCCATAAAAATCCGACGGCATCTGAGACCAGCAAGCTAAAGTAATCTGACCTCCGCCCCTTAGTCTTGGGGAATCTGATATGACAACACGTTGAACTGAGCTTCCGCTCGTTTTCAGTGATTTAGCTAGGAGTGTGTTTGGTCCTATACCAGAATGGGTCCCAAAGTCCATATTTATCAGTGTGCCATCGTTGCCGTTGCCAGTTATATCAACCGCAATATCTCCGCTGGTTTCCTGCAAAGGCCAGTAGCCAACCGCCGAATACACCGTATCCCAATAACTCATTCCTAAACCCTCTATATCAGATATAAGAAAGAAAGCTGCGAGGGCCTTCGTTAGTTACTAGAGGCCCTCACAGCAATTAATTTCTAAACTATCTACCCCGTGCACTTGACCACATAACGAGGATTAATAACGGCAGCAGCGCCGCGCTCACTCGCCTTGAAGCGAAGCACTATGTCATTAGTAAAGTCAGCATCGCTACCAACCGGAGCTTGTGTCACCGTAATCGGCCAATTTTCCATGTAGGCAAACGCTCGACGGAAATCGCCAAGGAACCACCACTTCTTCGCATCATCGGCTGATACGCCCGAAGCAATAACGCGTCGATAAGCTAAGCGGCTTTCTTCTACCTGGTAGTTACCCAGAGGATTTGCTGCCGTTGTTGCTGATTGTCCACCTGCAGCCGTATAGCTAATCTCCGAAGCATTAAAAGTCCGATGTGCTGCGTGACGATAAGCTGGCATCACTAGCGCTGTTGTACCACTCAACAGAACCGGTTCACCGGTAGATGGATCGAGCAAATTGGCGAATAGCTGCTCGGCAGCATCGACACTTGTCCAGTCAACCAGTTCGTTTCCAGTAAGAACATTCGTCCATGGACCACTAGATTGGTAAGTATCGTACTCAACCCCACGGTGTTTATAGTTATTGGCAACACCTACGATTAGATCGAGCAGTCGTTTTTCTTTGTTGAGTCCCAAGACCTCGCCAACTTCAGAAGCACGTGTCAAAATCAAATTTGTACGATCAAAGAAGATCGCTTCGCGTGTTACCGGAACGATAAAACCCCGCTTCGTAGTCGAAGGTGTTTCGATGTAATCTTCATCAAAGCCCAGGCTTGGATAAGGCATCCCTGGACCAACTTCGTCGATTTGGTCACTAATACGGGATACGTCAGGTATTTTTTCACCATCTAGGCGTGTCGGTATCGTATCGACCAACTTAGAGGCAACAAACGCTTCTTGCGTGTAGGCTTCAAGAATCTTTGACTGAATCACTTGCGAAGTGACCGTTCTAAAAGCTGACGCGTCGACCCCATCGCCTGATTCCATCAGACTCGTTGGCATGCCACTACGTGGATCGAGCGTTCGGACCCATTCGCGTCCATCGGGGATCAATGCTTCGGCCAAGTCACGAATACTAAAATCGGTTGGGCTAAGGCTTTTATCTGATAATGCCTCACAGAGATGTGTGGTTGTCTTTTCAGCGCCGTCGAGTTCGTAGCGCCGTTTCAGTTCTTTATAATTGAGAGCTCTCACAGGATTGGTTCCTCGTGATGTGAATTGATTGGTAAAGTTAAGTAACTAAAGACTTCAAGCTGCTGCTTGGGCACCCCCTCGCATGATGGTGCTTACGACGTCGATAAGCACACGGCTCGATGCAGGTTGAACACGCTTTGCGCACCGACCTAAAGCATTGCCAACGGAGCTTACGGACTCGATCTTCTGATTCTCAAGTGCATTGCCGGCAGTGTTCTCTGACGGGCCGATCAAGTCGCCTAGTTCAAAAGAACTCGTATCGCAATCGAATTCAAACACGCCTGAGGTAGCAATTCGAATCGAAGCCACATCGCCTTCGTTTGATGCTTGCATTGCAATGCCTACGAAACTGTCACGAAACGTTGCTTGATTCATCAGCAGAGTTCCTTGATCTGCTAATAAAGAAGCAGACTTAGCGTTGTTGGTGTCAAGATAAACGAGATCACCGATTTCAATCACGGTATCGCTCAACACGGGGAGCATCACCGGATTCGTGTCTCCATAACGCCAACGCATGGTATTTGCCATAATTAATCTCCAAACTTAGAAATAGTAAGATGCGGTTAATCGTTCGTTACGAACGGGTAATAGCAGCAACAAAAGATTCAGTCGTTTCTTCTACAACGCCTTTAACAAGGCTCGAATGGGCTGATCGCTCGACTGATTGCGGGGCCGTATGCTTTGCCTTCGATTCGGATAATTTCAAAAGTGAAATACGATCCGTTAAAGCCGTTGTCACTTGCTCTTCCTCAAAACTAGAGAGCGACGCTATAAATTCTTCGCTCAAAAATTGATTCAACTCCGCTGGCAACAAAGAAGTTGCGCAAGCATGTTCGGCAAGCAACTGGAGGCCACGCTCTTGAATTTGATAACGACGCAGAGACTCTTGCAGTTGAGTCTTTTCATTCAGTGCTGATTCAAGATTGGATTCAAGTGTAGTGATCAAGCTTCTGTTATTACCTTCTATTAGGCCCGATTGCTCGAAGTCACTTTCTAACTCATTTGTTTCTTCTAAATTGTCGTCGTCTTTGACTTTATTGTGTTGAGCCACATGATCAGCCTGTTCATAGAGCCCTTGTGTAGTTGCTGGATCGGCAACTAGATCAACACTTTGTACTTTTGTAATCGCTTCGACGATAAGCTGCTGTCCATTGCGAACAGTCTGTGCCAACACATTGTGTGACAATCCGACATTCTCGGGAGAATGCTCGGCATCCCAGGCCAATTGCTCGGCTAGGGCATGCTTTGGGTTGTAGTGCAGATCGCCGAATAGGCCTTCTTTGGGCTTTAATTGAACATTCCGAATCACGCCGAGCCGATCACGATAATCACGTGCTGCTAGCGGATCACCTACAGGATGATTCACATTGACTTTTGCTCCTTCGTATAACGACATTGCTTGGCGTAGCGCTTGTTCTTGGTAGGACCGCCCATTGCGAGATTGCAGGCCCAGAAGCTTGACTCCTCGAAGGACCCCATTTATCGGATCAATCCGGATGGCTTGCCCTCGTGAACTGACGTATTCTTGTACGATTTCAGGCATAGATAACCTTTCTGTTTACGAAAAAAGCCTCATTCCTTGCCGACAAAAGCAGGGAGCGAGGCTCGAGTAAAGATGCCTTACTAAGGCTCGGCTCGATGCCGTAATTGTTTGTTATTGAAATCATTTAAGCGGTAATAAACCGCTAATGATTTACTTTAGTTGTCGATCGGTTGCGATTCGAACATGTTGAATGTGCCCATCTTGGACATTAAGCGTTAGGCTAACTGAACCAAAATAACCTGATCTTGAACATTCATTAAGCAATGCAATAAAAGCTTGCTCGGCCTGAGCTGATTTACCTTTTGTTGGATTATTCATTGCGTGTTTCTGATCGTTGGCATGGCTTGGCTTCATGTTCTGAATTTTACCAAACTTGGTGGCCATTTTCATTAAAGAAGTTGTTACAAACATCTCAACAATCTATTTCGATTTCTTATCGTTATCATCGAGAATATTTTTCTCATCGCCTTGGGCATGGATTCGGATATTTTTCTGCTCTTGGTCGTAATCGAGTCCCAGTCGGCGACTCCAAGTTTGCAATGACAACACGCCGTGTTCCTTAGCGATTTGATCCACTTTAGTTT
>CAYGQU010000078.1:8769-9471 GCA_964352045.1 uncultured Planctomycetaceae bacterium | reverse complement strand
GCCGCATGAGGTGCATTAACTCGGGGCCGCTGCAACCTTCTTGCTGATGCATGTCGGCAAGCCAATGGTGCTCTTCGTCGAGTGCTGATTTGAGGTAGCCCGAAAGGTCACCTGCGGGCCAACCGGGGAAGTTCTCAACTTCCGTAGTCAGGGCAAGCTGCCCTAGTGGCAAGGTACCGTTTTGGCGGTTGTCTTCGCTGATGGCCCCTTCAAAAACAATCGGCTTCAAATCAGCCCGAGCCGCGTAAATGGCGGCTGTCCAGCCAGCAGGGCCACTTCCTATTATAACAACGTGTTCAGGCACGGTAGTTCTCTTCGCTTGCGGATAATTCGGATGGGTATTCAGCTAGTCCGAAGGCTTGGTGCTAAAGCCCTCGCCGAGATTATAAACTTGTCGACCTCGGCGTGTAACCTCCAAGAAATGGCTATCTTAGACCGATACTCGATCGTTATCATGATAAGTACCCCTACTTGAATCGACTCGCCGAAATAACGAGCCCACTTCCTCATCCAACAAACACTTATGCTAACGCTTGCCGTTGCTGTCGGATCGTTTCTAACGCTTGGCCTTGCCTACTGGCTTTACGGCGGTTGGCTAAGCCGAAGAATTTTTGCGCTCGACAAAGCGACGATGCCACCCAGTCATACGCAAAGGGACGATGTCGATTTCGTTCCGACTCCTAAATCGGTTGTCTTCGGACA
>CAYGQU010000078.1:0-8759 GCA_964352045.1 uncultured Planctomycetaceae bacterium | reverse complement strand
CAGGACCCGGTCGGAGCGGGGGGCCCGCAATCGCGGTCTTTTGGGGATGGCTTCCTGCTTTGCTGTGGGTCGTTTTTGGGTCGATTTTTATCGGAGCGGTTCACGATTTCGGATCGCTAGTTGTTAGCCTTCGCAATCGAGGCCAAACAATTGGCGAGTCGGCAGGCCAGATCATTTCGCCTCGTGCCAAAGTTCTTTTCCTAACTGTCCTTTTCTTTGCACTAACGCTCGTAATCGGAGTCTTCGGCCTCGTCATTGCGGTGCTGTTCAAAGCGTATCCCGAGTCGGTGCTCAGCGTTTGGGTCGCGATGCCCTTAGCAGCAATGATTGGTTATCTCGTTTACCGACGTGGCATGAATTTGCTTTCCCTTTCGTTGATTGCGTTGTTCGTGGTTTACTTCATGGTCTGGCTAGGAACATATTATTTTCCGCTTACCTTACCAACTCTTACAATATTGGGTGACTTTGGAACGCCATTGATTCTTTGGACGATCATTCTGCTTGTCTATTGTTATTTTGCATCAGTGCTACCGGTTTGGGCCTTGTTGCAACCACGCGACTACATCAATAGCCAACAGTTGTTGGTTGCTTTGGTCTTATTGATAGCGGGATTAAGCATCGCCTGCTTCCGAGGAGAGGCCGATCTTACAGCGGCTCCGATGGTTGCCGAAGATATCCCCATTGACGCACCCCCCCTTTGGCCCTTCTTGTTCATTACCATCGCGTGCGGCGCTTGCAGTGGTTTTCATTGCCTTGTTGCAAGCGGCACGACCAGCAAACAACTTAGCTGCGAATCACATGCCAGATCGGTTGGCTACGGCGGCATGCTTCTCGAAGCGGGATTGGCAGTGATTGTGATTCTGGCCTGCTGTGCAGGGCTCGGCATGGGAGTCGATGGTACCGACGGCCAACGGCTTGTTGGCAAACAAGCGTGGCAGTCAAAATATCAAGCTCGAATCACTTCCGTTATCGACGCCAATGGGATCGAGAAAACCGTTGGAGGTTGGAATAATCATAGCCTCACACAGAAAGTCGGGGCGTTTGTCGAAGGGGGAGCCAACTTCGTTGCCGCGCTCGGAATTCCGATTAAGCTCTCGGTGGCAATCATCGCCGTGCTCGTTGCCTGCTTTGCTGCTACGACGCTCGATACAGCAACCCGATTGCAGCGTTACGTGATCCAAGAACTAGCGGGTACTTTGCATATCAAACCGCTCGAAGGCAAATACGCAGCCACGACATTAGCCGTCGTCGGTGGTGGATTCGTTGCTATCATGCCAGGCCCAAGTGGCGTGATGGGAACCGGCGGTTTGATTCTCTGGCCTCTCTTTGGTGCAACGAATCAACTCCTTGCCGGTTTGGCCCTGCTGGTTGTGGTCTTCTACCTCGTCCGGCGAGGGTTGCCCGTCTTGTTCGCTGCGGTGCCGATGCTACTAATGTTCTTGATGCCCGCCTGGGCGATGCTCTATCAAATCACCAACGACTTCTGGCCGAACCGCGCCGACAAGTGGCCCCTGCTTGCCTTTGGCATTGCGATCTTGGCACTACAAGCGTGGATGGCAATCGAAGCGCTGATGGTGCTGCCGAAAGCAAAAAATGTGCTAGAGGCAACCGATCCTCGTGCAGTATGAATAGGTCGTCATATTGAAAATAAATCTCTAATACATAGAGAGTAAAAAACATTAGTGCAACCGAAGTTACAAAGCGACCATAACAAGCTAAATATGAAGCGTCGCATACAACGGATTTCAATTGCAACTAATAGCTAACGCTCGCTATGATCTCAATGACCTCTTATCACTGGTATACTTCTAGGAAGGAGGGCCCGCCATTCGCTCGATATTTACTTGCATGTTTAGCAATTCTACCGGATCGCCAAATTGAGTGTAAATCGCCACGTCGGCGGCGTCACGACCGTAGGCAATCGCAATCCGACCTCCGTAAAGATCCGATTGCGTTGGATCGAAGGTGTACCAACGATTTCCAATGTAAACCTCAAACCAGGCGTGAAGATCCATCGGCTGGAGTGTTTCGAGATAGCCAACCACCATTCGTGCAGGCATCGAAAGGGCTCGACAGCAGGCGATACCAAGATGGGCCAAATCTCGGCACACGCCATGCCCCGCTTCGTGGACTTCGCAAGCGCTGACAATCTGTTGGCCGGTACCGGGTAGATATTGGACTGTTCTACGAATGTATTCGACAATCGCAATGCACTGATCATAGCCTGCTATTTGTCCCACAACGACCGACGACGCAAGTTCGGTAAAACGATCCGACTCGCAGTAACGGCTTGGCATTAAGAAGGGCAAGGTATGATCAGGCAATTCATGCACAGCGACAAAACTGGCGCCAGGCATTGCGTCGTATGCTTCGGCCGCTTCGACATCAAAAGATGATTGAATGGAAAATTGCCCGGCTGGTGCTACCAATCGCTGGCATAGGTTTCCAAAAGGGTCAGTGAACTCAACGGCCGGGACACTGGGGGATAAGACATACTGTTCACGCCCCACCCATTGTTGCCCGCCACTACGCGGGCGAAGCATAAACAAAAAAGGAGTGGGCACAGGTATCGAGAAATCGAAGAAGCAGGAAGCGTGCAACCACATAAAGACCTATCTTGATAGCGGACGTGTTACGGGGATTGCTAAACTAGTGCTCTTATTAGACCCGATGTAGGCATAGCGTGCTTCCCGCTTTCTTGTTTAAATAGAGAAGTTGTCATTTTATTTCGCCATACAAACGAAACAACTCGAAGCTGAATCAAACTATCTAGCTAAAAATGAACGATCAAGCGGCCCCGTCGGCGACTTCGCCGAGCTTCACGTGCTCTTCTTCGATCGGCTTTGTGATTTGCACCGCTTTACGGCCTTTATGAGCACCGGCCGAGGCGTAGAACTTTTTTTCTCCTTCGACCGAAACGATTAACGGACGGTGGATATCCTTTTCGGTGCTAATGATGTCACCAACTCGTAAGCTCAGCAAATCGTTAGCCGAGATTTTTGATTCGGCCATCTCAACGATCACTTCGAGTGGAGATTCACTTAGGCGATCGCCCAGTTGTTGAATCGATTCGGGAGTCGAAGGTTTTTTGCTGTAGGCTACCCAGCTGTTGGCAGTCAGTTTGTTAGCAATCCGTTCAATGGAATTAAAGGGAATGCAAAGGTTCATCATGCCACGGACCGGCCCGATAGTTAACTCGAAACTCACGAGTACAATCACTTCATTAGGTGGCACGATCTGTACAAGTTGCGGATTGCTCTCAACGCTACTTACCTCAAGCTCTAACGGGATCACATTCTCCCAAGCATGCCGCATTTCTTCCAGAAACAACGAGGTAATCCGGCTAACGAGTCGTAATTCAATTTCTGTTAACGGACGTCGAGCCGGAGTCGCTGCGTCGGTACCGCCACCAAGGAGTCGGTCGATAAGCGGAAACAAAAGCGAAGGGTTGATATCCAGAATCAATTGCCCTTCAAGTGGATTGGCTGTGATCAAATTAAAGCATGTAGGGTTTTCCAGACTAAAGACAAACTCACTGTAAGTAAGTTGGTCAACGCTTGTTAGTTTGACTTCAACGATCGTTCTGAGTAGGGCGGAAAGCGAGGCCCCATAGTTTCGACCAAAACCCTCGTACATGGTTTGCAGGGCTCGCATTTGCTCTTTGCCAACGCGTTCGGGTCGTTTGAAGTCGTAGACCGTGACTTTTTCCGTCGGAAGCGGAAGGGGCTGTATCGCAACCTGCCCCGCGCGTGCGGCCTTTGGCGTATTCGTCGGCTTCGGCATGGGGGCCGTTTCTGACTTAGGCTTGGTCGCACTGGAAGAGCCCGTGTTGCCCAACAAGCTTTCGATTTCGGCTTGGCTTAGTAGATTGTCATCACCCATGTCGCACTCCTTGCAACAAGTATCCTTGGTTGAGGGATACCCGAATTTTTCTGATCAATGATCACCTAAATAGCAACTCACTGACGAATTTGGCCTGATCCGTGGACCACATACTTATAACTCGTTAATTCTTCAATTCCACAGGGGCCTCGAGCGTGGAACTTATCGGTGCTAATCCCAATCTCGGCACCTAGGCCAAACTCACCCCCGTCATTGAAACGCGTGCTCGCATTGACCACCACAGCCGCACTATCTACCTGCTGCGTGAACTTTGTCGCAGCGACTAAGTCGTTCGTTACGATGGCGTCAGTATGCCCCGAACCGTAGCGATTGATGTGTTCGATCGCTTCTTCAATCGAACTGACCACGGCTGCCGACATGATAGGGCCCAAATACTCGGTCCCATAATCGGCTTCGGTAGCAGAAACAGCTCCTTCGACCAATTCACATACCCAATCGTCGCCACGGAGTTCCACCCCAGCAGCTTGGAGTGCTTTGCCAATACGGGGCAACAGCTCAGCCGCCACATCGGCATGCACTAGCAACGATTCTGCCGCATTGCAAACACCATATCGGTGGGTTTTGCTATTGATTGTAATAGCTTCGGCCTGATCGGGATCAGCCGACGCATCGAGGTAGACATGGCAATTGCCATCGTAGTGCTTAATGACTGGCATCGTCGCTTCGGCAACGACGCGACGAATAAGTCCTTCGCCACCGCGAGGGATTGCTACATCAATGTAATCTTGCAGCTTAAGAAATTGACCTACCGCCGCTCGATCGGTTGTACTGACCAACTGCACTGCATCGGTCGGCATGCCTGTTTCAGAAGCCGCCTGGGCGAGCAGCTTGACGATCGCTTGGCTTGAATGAATTGCTTCTTTACCACCGCGGAGGATAACGGCGTTCCCCCCCTTGGCGCAAATCGCAGCGGCATCTGCCGTCACGTTAGGACGCGATTCGTAGATGAAAAAAACAACACCCAGTGGAACGCGAACTTTGTCAATCTTAAGTCCATTGGGGCGTACTGTGGAATCAATCACCGCACCAATCGGATCCCGTAGCATGGCGACTTCTTCCAGACCAACGGCTATCGCTTCGACCCGCTCGGGAGTGAGCCTCAGACGATCGACGGCAGCGTCGGTCAATCCATAGCTTGGAGCGGCCTCAAGGTCGTGTCGATTCGCTTCGGCTAAAGTCTCACCAGCACCACGAATCAATTCGGCTGATCGTCGAAGCCAAGCATTCTTCACCGCACCCGAGGTGGTTGCTAATTTGGTCGAAGCGAGTTTTGCGCGCTTGGCAACGTCAAGACAGTACAAGCCAATCTCTTCTGGCGAGAGTGGCTTGGAGGAATTGGCGGTGGAGGTCGACTGACCGACTGACATGCTATTGCTTCTAACTGAACAAGTGTTTTGTGCTAGGTGACTGTTTTCTGGTTAAAAAGCCTGGGTAAATAACCTTTATAGTATCCCAGCCAGCGTGAGGGGGGTCAACGGCGATGCGAGCCGCTAGCACGCAAAACTGCAGAGTGGCGCTATATTTAACTTTAGCCCCAGCATGCTTTGAAGGCTTTCAGAGCCTCGACAACTGGCCGTACATCATGGACCCGAATCAGCTGCACTTGGTTCGCCGCCAACACGAGCGCAGCCCCCACAGTTGCTGCCGATCGGTCTGCTTGCTGATCACCTAGGATGTCGCCCAGAAAACGCTTTCGCGAATGACCGACAAGCACAGGGCAATCAAGCGTGTGGAATTCGCCGATGAATCGCATTAGTTGGAGATTGTGCTCGGTTGTTTTACCGAAGCCAATTCCCGGATCAAGGCAGATTTGATCTTTTTCGATACCAGCTTCCCTCAGCACATCGCGCCGAGTTGCAAGGTAGTCTTTGACTTCTTCGACAACATTTACATAGTGGGGGTCTTGCTGCATGGTCTTGGGTCGGCCTTGGCTGTGCATTGCGCAAACCCCCACTCGACTTTCGGCCACCACGCCAAGCATTCGTACGTCACCTTCTAGGCCGGTCACATCGTTTACAATTTCGACACCCGCTGCGATCGCTTCTTGGGCAACAACCGCTTTGCTGGTATCGATCGAGAGGGGTATTTTCGTCTGCTGGGTCAATTGCTCGATAACGGGAATCACCCGCCGAAGTTCTTCGGCAGCATCGACTGGTTCAGAGCCAGGACGAGTACTTTCGCCACCGATATCAAGAATCGTTGCTCCGGCGGCAACAAGCTGTAGGGCATGATCGACCGCAATGGAAGGATCGTAAGCCTTATCGAAGAATTGTCCACCGTCTGAAAAAGAGTCTGGCGTTACATTCACAATGCCCATCACCCGAGGGAAATCGACTAAAGAAAGCGTTTGGGTGCGTAATCGCCATGATTGGCAAATCATCGGCATCTCATAACTTTAAGATTCGCTAGTTGATAGAGCAATTGAAAAACCACCAAGGACTTTCCATCGTAGCGACTATTTGCTCGGCAAGCCGTTGGATGCCCAACTGCTGCTGCGAAGCAATCGTTTGCCCCGACTCAGGAATCAGCGGCGTGGTTTGATCGACGCCGACCAAATCCCCCAACGCCCCAGGCAACTCCAACGATTGTACGGGCGCAAGCGGCAATTGGCGACGGTTCTGCCATGCGACTTGGGCGCGAAGTCGGCTTTCAAAGACGCGTGGATTGTCGAATCGGTCCTCTGCCAAAACAGTGCGTCGGTCGCCAAGGAGCCTAATATCAAGCACACTATCAGCATTCGGCGAGGCAATCACCTTGTAAGGTGTTTTGAGTTCAATCTCTTTTACCACCGCTTCCGTCAAACGCTCACCCAGATCACGACGAAAGCTGTCCGACTCGATCATCGGAACGTAAACCGTTTGAACATCGGGCGCATAGAGCGAACCGCTACCAGCACGATATCCCAAACAGCCAACGCTGGAGCAAATCATGAGCATTGCGCAGGGAAGTAGCCATAGAAAAGCCAACCGGTGATGTGTTTTTACCGAGATGTCCATCAACCCATTTCTCACTTCGTCTGGGTGTCGCCAGAGGTCTCTTCGGCAATACGGGTGACATCGGCATCAGGATTCAGTGAATTGGGTGTCAGCTCGACGATGGCTGCCATTTTTGCACGGCGTTTGCTCTCAGGAACCATATCGACAAGCCAAGACATGCGTGTTGGTGGTATAGCCGGTTTGCCGCCGAGTTCAGCAAGTCGGACCCGTGCCCGTTCGGCAGCAGGCGACTCGGGATAATCTTCGATAATTTTGGTGAGATAAACACTAGCAGCGCCGTAATGCTTGGTCCCTTCGTAGTAGGCAACCATTTTCATATCGCGTTCTTCGATCGAAGCGGCCAATTGGGCACGTACATCACGCAAACGTGTTTTTTCTTCGTCGTTGAGTCGGCCCGAGAAGGTAAGACGAACTTTCTCTTCTAGCTTTTTAGCTTCTTCGATGGGAGTGCCATCGTAATCTGGTCCCTGATACTTACGAAGTTTCGACTGCAAACCAAGCAGGTGTGCCTCGAACTGCAGTGGGCTACGCGGATACTCGCGTCGAAGCAAGCCGTAGTGATAGTCGGCATCGTGATAATTTTCGCGACGAAAATGGATTCCGGCAGTTGCCATAATCGCATCATCGGCACGAGGGCCCGTTGGATCGTTAAGTCGAATTGCTTCGTAAAAACGAAGGGCATGACCAATCGTATCGGTCAATGGTTTCGTACGTTCAGTAAAATTCAAATCCATTGGCATACTGCTCGGGGAATCGAAGTGGAGCTTTTCCCAATACTGGGCAATTGACCAAAGTCGTTCAATCGAATCATTCAGCCGAGGCGTACTAGGGTGCTTGTCGAGCAAGGCAATGTAGCCATCACCAGCCGCTTGATATTTTTTATTAAAGAAGAGCGCCTCGGCTTTGTTGAACATCGCTTTGGCTTCGATATCCGAACCGGGCCATCGATCGGCGGCGGTTTCAAAACTATTTACGGCACTGCCGTAGTTGCCTGCTTGGAAGCGTTCGATCCCTTGTTGAAGAAATTGCTCGGCTTCGATTTGGTTGGGCCCTCTACCAAGTGCGTCTTTTACTTTGGCAACGGTTCTTTTTGGATCAACGCCGGGTATTAACCCGCCGCCGGTCTCAATTTCTTGAGTTAGCTTGACTCCGATTTCATCAACCGGGGCATCAATCGGCCGCCCTTTGCTATCGTAGTAGCCCTCGAAACCGTCTACACGAAATCCTTCGCCCGGTACGAAAACCGCTTTCTTTTTGTACTTATCCCACCACGCCTTGGATCCAGGTATTTGGTCCGAAGTGGGCGTTTCTTCAGCACCACTACCAAAAAACCCGCCAAACGAAGGAAATTGTGCCAAGCTAGTCTGACTCGCAGTCAGCGTAAGCATAAGTAAAGCAGCAAGGCGTACGACAGGTGCAATCATCACCAAGTTATCTCGGTTTAGTAGCGGTAATCTGTTTGCGTACCCCCATGGCACGCAGCGTGGGGGCGACCGTAGAGATGCTACTGAATTGGGTCAAGGGCAGACCCACTGCCAGCACCATTCCGCCATCTAACAGCGTTCCGCCAGAGAGTATGGGAAAGAAACAGCGAAAGTCTTAAGCCGATGCTAGCACCTGCTAAGCACTTTCTGCCGATAAGGTACCAATCCGTTCGACTCGAACTTTTTCGATGCGGCGCCCAGTGGCATGGAGCACGGTGATGCGAACCTTGTTTTCCCAAATGACTTCCTCACCAATTTCAGGCACATGCCCCAGTTCGCTAAAGACAAATCCACCGATCGTGTCAAAATCTTGATCCTCAGGTAAATCGCTACCAAGAATTTCGTTGATTTCGTCCACATGTGCTTTGCCTACCGC
>CAYGQU010000077.1:0-9494 GCA_964352045.1 uncultured Planctomycetaceae bacterium | reverse complement strand
GCTACGCTGATTATCTCGCATCCCGCCCTCCTGGATTTGAACAACAGGCGATCAAGCTCATGATTCAGCTCTGTCGCGAAACAGGTTGTCGGACTCATGTTGTGCATTTATCAGATGCCGAATGCTTGCCCCTGCTCCAAGCGGCTCGGCAAGAAGGCTTGCCAATTACAGTCGAAACGTGCCCGCATTATCTCTGTTTTACTGCCGAGGAAATTCCAGATGGGGCAACGCAGTTCAAATGCGCTCCCCCTATTCGGTCTCTTCAGAACCGCGAGCGACTCTGGCAAGCGCTTGCTGAAGGAGACATTGATCTCATCGCCACGGACCATTCCCCATGTCCCCCTGAAATGAAATCACTCGATGCAGGCCGTTTCGATCAAGCCTGGGGAGGGATAAGTTCCTTACAACTTGCACTACCAATTATTTGGACCGAAGCTTCACGCCGCGGGCATTCACTCAAAGATGTCGTAGGCTGGATGTCCGAAGCCCCGGCTAATCTTCTACAATTACCTAAGCGTAATAACGGTGAAAATATCGGAATCAGCGTCGGTGCCGAGGCAAATTTGGTACTCTTTGATCCAAATGAAACTTTTGTGGTTAAGGGGAAAGAACTCGAGCATAGGCATCCTGTAACACCCTACGAAGGACGCGAGTTATTGGGTGTCGTCAAGCAGACTTACCTGAGAGGTATTCCTTTGATCGGAAACCCTGACGCCAAACGATTGGGCAGAGCAATATGAATTCGATTAAAATTGCGCCAATGACAATCGACTGGCTGAATCAGCTAGACACGCAGGAAGCAGAAAAAGCATTTTGTGGCTGCTGTGGTGCAGCTTGGTGGTACCAGCAATTAACAGCCAAACGACCTCACGCCGACGCAACATCCTTAATTTCATCCGTCGATCGGCTCTTTGAACAAATGCCGAAAGAGGCATGGCTTGAGGCCTTCAATTGCCATCCTAAAATTGGCGACTTGAACTCGCTTAGGATGAAGTTCGCGGGTAACAAGAAATGGTCAGCAAGTGAGCAGTCGGGGGTTAATACCGCCGACGAGTCAACCCTAAAAGAGTTAGCCAACGGTAATCGGGCCTACGAAAAACTATTTGGATACCCGTTTATTGTTTGCGCCACTGGAAAAACTGCAGCGGAGATGCTCACTCTGTTACAATCACGATTAAACAACTCACCCAAGCTAGAATTTCCCATTGCTTGTGGAGAGCAAAAGAAAATCACCATGCTCAGACTGGCAAAACTGCAGCCTGATATGGATTCAACAACCAACTAAGGTCCTTTCCCTAAACTACGTCTCTGTCCATGAGCCCCATCACAACCCACATTCTTGATATCGGACTCGGAACGCCCGCTGCGGGCGTCACGGTGAAGTTGTACCAAATTGATGCCCAGGGCAATCGTCAACCTGTACGGCAGGGGACAACCAACGACGATGGTCGTGTTGCCGACTTGTTGCCGGCTGGGACTGCCATCAACGGCCTGTTTAGCCTTGTTTTTGAAATCGAGGAGTTTTTTACAAGATCAGAACGCGAATCGTTTTATCCCTTTGTCGAGGTAACTTTCCGCGTGAATGAAGAGCGGGGCCATTATCATGTTCCCCTACTGTTGTCGCCGTTTGGTTACTCTACTTATCGCGGCTCTTAAGGCACGACTCTAATAAGCCTTGTTTTACATGGTTGTTTCGTCGCGATTTTTCATAAAGCATGTCCCTTGATAGCAGGCATGATAGGCTAAAAAACTAACCTAAACAGGCTTTTAGCCATATGGAGGCGTCGAAAGATTGCCAACGGTAACGCCCCGGAGTGATACTATTCTAGAAGTAAGATTTCAAGAAGGAAGATTGGCCCCGTTGAGCCGAGATTCGTCACGGTTGTCTGCTATCCAGTCTTCACGCGTGTAGGTGATAACCGAGGAGTCAGTTTCACGAACTTCGATCTGCGCGAGTCGAAAACCCATCTCCGTGATTTCACTGAAAAGCGTGTAGGCTAGGTTCTCGACCGTCGTTGGAGCGTGGAATTCTTTGAAACGGAAAGACTCACCCGTCCGAGCGCAGTGATCTTTAAGTGTTTGATAAAGTGGATCATGGACGTTTATTAGCATGCCATGATCGTATTGCGATTTGAGGTGGGGCTCAATCTTCGCATCGAAGTCTCCAAAGAGGGTCGTCAGCGCGCCACTTCGTTCGACTTCAAAATGACAACGCAGACCATAGCGATGTCCATGAAGATTGCAGCATTTGTCTTTCAGTTCTTCGTTGCGATGTGCGGCGTAGAACTTGTATTCTTTTTGAATAATCACGATTGTTCGATAGACTTAAGGAAATAAGATAAACACTCTAGGCTATCTTATTCTACCCTATCCGCTGGTGATAAGGGACATGACCTCAGCGCGACTCGACTGATTCGTCCGAAATACGCCTCGCAAGGCGCTTGTGATGGTCTTGCTCCCAGGTTTTTTGATGCCTCGTATCGACATACAAGAGTGCTCTGCTTCGATAACAACCGCTACACCAGCCGAAGAGAGGTGCTTTTCGATTAGGTTAGCAATTTGCTCAGTCATCCGCTCTTGCACTTGAGGGCGTCGGGCGATTTCCTCAACAACTCGTGCCAACTTGCTTAAACCTGTGACGCAACCGTTTGGCAAGTAACCGACATGAGCTTTTCCACTAAACGGTAGCAAATGATGTTCGCACATGCTGGTAAAGGGAATATCACGTACTAATACCAACTCTTGGTAAGACTCAGGAAAGGTAACGTTCAAATGTCTAGCGGGATCACGATGCAGGCCGGCAAACATCTCGGCATACATTTTGGCAACACGGCGCGGCGTTTCGAGTAATCCATCTCGATCGGGATCTTCACCCACGGCAGTTAAGATCGTGCGTACCGCCTGCTTGATTGATTCGAGATCGACGTTGGGGGGAACGTCTGTCATAGATTCGTACCTGCTTGTATCGCTAGAATAATTAGTGGCTAATTAAAATAGAGAGTCTTGAAATTATTGTTAGGTTACCCGTTAGCTTCGTACCGAACCCAACGATAGATGCAACGTAGATCGTGCTAAGCTGATGAGTTTGTATATTTTGAACCAAACTAGCACGCAAAGCCACTGCTAAAATATTATTGCTCGGTGTTTCATGGTGATCGTAACTGAGTTCGCTCCATATCACTTGCATGAGAGTATGGATTCGACCAATTCGCTTGAAGTGGACTGATGGTGATCTGGCTGAGCAATTCATGAGACAGCAAAGGAGAGCAAGTTCGATTCTAAAGAATGCTCAGATACCCATGCGGATTAACTCACGTTGGACACAATCGACATAGACTTTTCTGACTCTAGCCAATCGGCCACGAATTAGATATTACTATGACTTATAGATTAAGTCGCTGCCATGCCCAAAGCGGATGGTTCAGCGTCGTGAAAGGGGCAGAATCGCCTACTAGAATCGTTCCTTAGTTGGACATTCTGTCACTTGCCTGAATCGGTCGTGATTCCAACAATGTGGGTAGGCAACGAGACAAATTACTCAGATTTAACGCAAGATCGAGGCTCGTGGGAAACCGATAACCACGTCTTTTCTTGATTTTCAAACCAAAATGGAGTTTCCTATGGCTGCGACTCGTGATGAGGTAATCGCTCTATTAACCACCGCTTATAGCATGGAACTAGAGACGGTGATGAACTATCTGGCAAACAGTACAAACCTAGACGGAGTGCGAGCGGAAGAGATCAAAAAGTCCCTTGCTGCTGACATCACCGAAGAGATTGGTCATGCCCAGCAGCTGGCCAAGCGGATCAAACAGCTGGGCGGAGTTGCTCCAGGTTCGGCTAGCATCAAGCTAGGTAACCAGATTCAACCACCGGCAGACACAACAGACGTGGTCGGAGTTATCAAGGCAGTGATAGCCGCAGAAACAGCCGCTTGTGATCACTATCGAGAGATCATCCGCGCTACGGATGGTGAAGACTATGTAACGCAAGATATGTGCATTCAGCTCATGGCCGACGAAGAAGAGCACCTGATTCTTTTCAAAGGTTTTCTGAAAGAGTATGCCGGAGCGTAATACGACTTTAAACACTTTTGCAAAAATGCAAGCGAAAAAATTAATCGAGCTAGTCGCCACCCGATGCGGCTAGCTTGATTTTTGAATAAGCTCAAACCAGTCGGCGTGAAAACGAGATTTGCATTTGGGACAACTTACGCGGGCTCCCAGTAGCTTGGCAGGGGCATCGTTTTGGTGCTGGCAATTTGGGCAAATAAGAAGCACCTGTGCTGATTCCAAGCAGAGAGCATTGTCCTGGGGGATGTCCTCTTCGACGAACGTCAGCAGTTGTTGCTCAGTAATGCTAGGTAAATCGGCCAAACGGTTGGCCATGCAAAGGATGGTTTTCTCGAAGAGATTCCTCACCTCTCGGCCATTTCCAAAGCCACGGTCTTTTTTTCGATGTTGCTCTGTTAATAGAGCGATAACCTTTAACCGACCCGCCGGCGTAATCCGATAGTGGTGGCTTTCTAATAAGCAACCAAAAATTCGACAGAGTTCCAGCGGAGAGTAGTCTTCGAAACTCAGGGTTTTGTTAAACCTTGATTGCAGTCCAGGATTGGTTTGAAGCAGGTCGCTCATTTCGTTGGGATAACCGGCGAGAATGATGGCGAGTCGATGCCGATCATCTTCAGCCCGCTTGAGTAAGGTTTGGATCGCTTCGTGCCCGTAAGGATCATCATGCCCCGAGGCAACGAGTCCATAGGCTTCATCAATAAAGAGCACCCCTTCGATCGCTTCATCAATACGCTTATTGGTTTTCACTGCGGTCTGACCAGCGTACTCGGCAACGAGCCCCGAACGGTCCGTTTCGATCATGTGTCCCTTGCTTAAAATCCCCATGGACCGGAAAGCCTCTCCGATGAGTCTCGCAACCGTTGTTTTACCTGTGCCGGGATTGCCTACGAAAACGAGGTGCAAGCCGATATCCGTCTTTGGAAATCCAGCTGCTTCTCGCTTGTTTTGCAATGATAAGTAATTGATCAGCGAACGAACTTCGTGCTTGATTGCATCTAAGCCTACTAAGGCGTCAAGTTCATTGAGAACTTCTTCTAGGCTGCGAAGCTCTTGCTGATTATTATTCGCGATATTCTCGCTGCTTGGTCGGCTGGGTTGTTTCTTGGTAAGTTCTTCGGAAGCGATGGCGATATCAGTAAAAATGCCCTGGTCCAATGCGCCTTCCTGTTTGTTTTGACGCTCTGAACAGTGAGTCGCCAGATGGCGATGTAATTCAAATGTTATTTTTTGAATCGCGCGATGCTCGGAATCGGATAAATTACCATCAATCCTAGCTATGTGATTTGCTTGGCGAATCAATAGCGTCTCTAGCGAGGCAATTTGATCAAACAAGGGTGGCAATTGCTTAAAAGGACGCAGCAAGGAAAGCCATTCGAGTTGGTTTGCCTTTTCTGAAACTTGCCGCATCGTTTGTTTCAACGAGTTGCCTGCGAGCGAACGGTTCCATAAATGGACGGCGAGTGCTTCGGCAAGTTGTTGCTCACCTGCTGACCATTCCCCATCCGCTTCGCAAACCGTGCAGTAAACTTTAAGAACCAACGCCTGATGTAGATCATCCATTAAAACCGAGAATTGCTCAGGTTTTGGAAGCAAATCAGCGTGTTCGGTGACAATCTTATTGGCCGCTGTTAGGTAAAGTTGTTGCGTATCGGAAAGTAAATCAAAATAACGACTTTCAGGACTAGGTCCCGGATCGACAGGCATGTCGAGTGGGAAATCAAGATCGTGGTTCGAGAATCTTGTCACAGAGAAATGCTTGAATGAGCCTTGGTTGGTTAAACCGACAGTTTAAACTAAATCGACATATGTCCAAGGTTCTACCCGTTTTACGAGCTGAATAAACGCACCTTCGTATCGACTTCCCTATAAAATGCATCACCGAAATTCAAGCGAGCCCATTTCTTACTGCCCAGACAGCCGCTTGGGTCCGATCCGCCACGCTCAACTTGCGAAGCACATGCTGAACGTGCTCTTTAACGGTCTCGTAGCTAATGCCCAAAGCGCTGGCGATCTCCTTATTGCTCAGGCCAAAGGCAAGTTGCTTGAGGACTTCGCTTTCACGCGTTGTGAGTGATGGCATGACGGTGGTGCCGTTGGTCGGCGTTAAGACGATCGTTCCTGTGTGACGACGGACTGATTGTTCGTTCCAAGTCGGATTGCCCTCCGCCGCTTGAGTCACTGCATTAATAAGTGGCTCGCGTCCAATCGACTTGGTGACGAGGCCCATCGCCCCAAGCGCTATCGCTCGGGCGGTATAAGTAGGATTTGATTGACCGGTTAGAAACAGTACTTTTGTGGAAGTGTTGGCTTCACGCAATTTAGTTAAGCACTCAAGCCCATCGCATCGGGGCATAGTAATTTCACTTAACAGTAGTTGGGGGTGAAGCCGCTCGACGAGTTCAATCGCTTGGTTTCCGTCCGTGGCAATGCCTAGAACTTCGATACCGCTACCTTCCAACCAGCTTTTGAGTCCTTCACAGACAACTTGATGATTGTCAGCCAGTAGTACGGTAACCGACATGGTGTTTCCAGCTGGGATCGAGGTAAGGACAAATTCAAGAGTCTCATCTTGCACTAGGTGTTTTACCGCCCAACACTCGCACAAGTTTCTTAGCGGAGTTCCGCAACTCTTCCTCTATTATCACTAGGTGAGCGTCTGGGTAAAGCAAGCTTTCTGCGTCCTACGGAAAATATTCTAGGAATCTTTCAAGAATATAAGCTCAGAACAGCGAGGTTTGAGTTCAAAGTGCCAGCACAAAAATAGCGAGCTTTACTAAAAAGCTGTAATGGCTAATACTCGACACTACAGTTTTTTCTATCCATTACGACAGGCCCGGGCAGAAGACATGCTGCGATTGTCGATGAATGAATTGACCACTTTTCGGTGGACGTTCGACGAAGATATTCACTATTACGAACAAGCTGGTTATGAAGGCATAGGACTCTGGTTGCGCAAGCTAGAGGACTTTGGCGAGGAGCGAGCCCTCGAAATTTTGGCCGATAGCGGTCTGGTTGTTTCCAACGTTATGTGGGCGGGTGGATTTACGGGCAGCTGTGGCAAATCGGTCGTTGAAAATCTAAGCGAAGCGCGACGAGCGTTAGCCATTGCGGGACAAGTTCGTGCGGGTTGCTTGGTTTTATATGCAGGGGGAAGAAATCACCATACGGTGCGTCATGCAAATCGGTTGCTAAATGGTGCAATCGACGAGTTGCTCCCCTTTGCCGAGAAAGCTCGCGTACCGCTGGCAATCGAACCGATGCACCCCGCCTGTGCTAATGAATGGACTTTTCTTCATAGTCTCGAATCGGCACTCGAGCTTGTTAAAAGTTACAGCACACCATGGCTTCGCCTAGTTTACGATACCTATCACTTTCCCTTGGCAAAGAGTCGATGGGATTTATTAGATGAAATTGCTCCTTACACGGCCATTGTCCATGTGGGAGATGGAGATAAACCACACGATCTTGACCAAGAGCGTTGTCCGCTAGGTCGTGGCAAAGCCCCTTTGGCAGGTTTAGTGAAGCGAATGGCTAAAGCCGGATATCACGGTTTTTTTGATGTTGAACTAATGGGGTCTGAGATAGAAACTCAATGCTATAAACAGTTGATTTCAGATTCTTATGCAACACTTCAGCAAATATGGCAACCCAACTCCCTGTCGGTGTGATTTTGCCAGGGAAGATTAGATGCTCAGTTAGCCACTATTTTGTGGTTATGGTGCCTAGGATCACTCTCTAATAGCTTCAGGATTATTCTCCGCAGTTATTTATTAGCTCTCGTACCTATTAGCCGCCTGCCGGTTGTAGGCGGTCTCGATCGTAGCAGTTAATATGATGTGATGGCCCGTGATCTTGTTGTAAATAGTCGAATTACCATCCCTCAAAGCGAAATACGATTTTCTTTCGCTCGTAGCTCAGGGCCTGGTGGGCAAAATGTCAACAAGCTCAATACTAAGGCAGTGTTGCGCTGGACACCTAGCGTTTCAGCCGCCCTCAGTGAAGCGGTTTATGATCGGCTGGTAAGTCAGTTTCGTAATCGTTTAACCGGCCAGGGCGAAATCGTACTTAGCTGCGATCGCTATCGTACTCAGGCACGCAATATCGAAGATTGCTTATCGCGACTCAAGGCATTAGTTAGTGAAGCGGCCATACCTCCGACGGTTCGTCGATTAACGCGTAAACCTAGGCAAGCCAACGAGGCAAGGTTGCAAAACAAGAAAGCAACATCGCAAAAGAAATCGGATCGTCGCTCAGGCGGTATGGAAGAGAGATAAGCGGTTTAGGGGAATGAAATGGTTTGATCCGGTGGGTCGGTGAATAGCCTTGGGAGAGAGTCAAATAATGCAGACTGACACTAAGTTTACCTATTTGCCCCAGAGTTGCGATCTTAAAAACATTTGGTATACGAACCCCAAAAGGCTATACTCTAGCCTTGCTCATGCGATTCCCTGTGTGACGCGATTCCTTGTGTGAGGGAGCCATGTCTTCAAGAATTAGCTAGTGAAGGAAGGTAGTAGTATTTTTTAGGAGGTAAACGCACAAAAAGTTATTCAACATTTATCTCTAAACAACTCAGAAGTGACCAAAAGTAATCTGGTCGTCTGATACTTCTGATTCTATTTAAGCATAAGTCAAACAGGAGTATGCCATGTATGCTGATACACAAAGACGGTCAATTATTACGCAGAGTGCAAATCTTGAGCAAAAGGCCGAGCAGCAAATACTTGAGCATATGAAAGAGGCACTCAGGGTAGTAGTCGAGTGGCGAGCGCCTTTGGTGAGTCTTAATCGTAAGCAGGCAAGCGTACGCAAAACACTTAAGGATTTTTGTTATCACCTCGAACAGCTGATGGATTTTGAAGAAGAGGATGGTTATCTAAGTGGTGTTACTGCTGTCCGGCCGAATTGGTATGAGCGGATGAGCCAGCTTCGCAAAGATCACCAAGATTTACGCCAGCGTATCAGTCAGCTTGTTCCTAAGGTTAATGAGACCTTGTCTTGGAGCGTAGAAACGTTTGATCGTACTTGCTCAGATATTTCGGATCTGCTTGACCAAGTTGATCGTCATGATCGTAATGAGATCGCACTGCTTCAAGAGTCAATGATTAACGACGTTGGTGGCGAGGGATGAGTTTCTCTTGTGATCAAGATTCGGACAAATTGTTCGGACTGCTACGCAGGATTGCAACGTTAAGTTATTCGATAGTTGTTGGAAAACTCACTTTTTACATTCGCTACCACACTCAAAATCAATTGAGTTTGTGATAACCAAGAGAAGGGCATCTCATGGCGTCTTCTTTCTTTGATCCTTCTTCTTCATCTAACGATGAAGGAGAGTTAGATTTCCAGGCGGACACGTCCTCCTGCAAAATTCCTGAGAGTCGAACAAAGCCAAATTCAGTTGATTCTGCAGCGATGGAT
>CAYGQU010000076.1:0-9521 GCA_964352045.1 uncultured Planctomycetaceae bacterium | reverse complement strand
CAACTACGGCGGCTACGATGGGGTGAACCTGCTGCCCTTTCTAAAATCATCCGTGTTAGAGCCAGACGAGGCTCTTGTCGATCGTAACCTGCTAAAACAAAGCTTAGCCGAGCGAACCCTTTTTTGGCGTTTACAGGGCCAGTCGGCCGTGTTGCTGGGCGATAAGAAGCTCATTAATCTCAGGCATCGACCAGCCCAATTGTTTCAGCCAGGTTTAGATCCTGGAGAACAAAAAGATCTTTCGCTTAGCCACCGGGAAGACATGCTAGAACTGTTCGAGGTCCTTGGTAGCTGGGAATCACGATTAGGAACGACGCCGATATGGGATTCCTCCCCCAAATGGTGGGGTGTTAGCGCGAGAGAGTATGACGAATTACCCCCAAGTCCTGAGCCTCGGTAGCCCACTACTCTCTTCTCTCTCTTATATTAATTCTCAAATTAGGGCATCGCAAAGATTTATTACCTAAGTTGTTTTATGACAACTGTTTATAGGGAATTCAGGCTGGTGTTCTCTATTGTGGATGCCCCCTAATCTCCGGAATATTTGGTTTTTTAATGCCAGATTTACAACTAGCGCGCCTCATTATAAGTAGCAGGCGCCTTGGTACGAGCGATAACATAGACCACTTCTGGTTAGATGCGCTTTACTTGATGCCGGTTTTACCAAGGCACTTTTCTAATTATTTAACACGGTAAATGTGGCGGTTAATTGATCGTTAAGAATCGATCATCAATGGACGGTTCCTCCTCGGAAGGTCGAAACGATGAAGAAAAGCGAGCAATCTTTGCGCGCATCTTCGCTAAACATGACCGTTGGCTCTATGCCTATTTGATGACGCTCCTGGGCAAGCCTAGCTATGCTGAGGAAGTATTTCAGGAGGTTTGTGTCGTGCTTTGGCGAGAGTACGAAAAGTTCGATCCTTCTACCAATTTTATGAAGTGGGCATCCGTTATTGCCCTCAATCAAGTTCGTAAGTTTCGACGTAATCAAAAGAAACGTGATGCTTGGCTATCTGACAATGCACTAGAATTGCTTTCGGATGAGGCGATTGAACAGGCCGACTTACTCGAAAGTCGAAGATTAGCTTTGCACTTTTGTCTAGCCAAATTATCAACAAGCGATCGAGAATTAGTGCAGGCTTGTTACAGTGACGAACACCAATCAATCAAAGCAGCTGCACATGCCTCAGGTCGGCGCTTGAACACGGTCTATAAAGCTCTGAATCGTGTACGGCGTGCTTTACACGATTGCATCGGTCGGCGGCTTTCCTCGGAGGGACTCTTGTGAGCTACGCTTGTAATTCTACCGAACTGAGACGACTCCTTGCCGATTGGAGCAATGGTGTCCTTACGCCCGAAGATGGCGAAAAGCTTAGCCATGTAATTGAAACGAGCGCTGAGGCACGTCAGCTTTATCTCGAATATGTTGCCGTCGAGTCGGAGTTGCTTGCTACGCATGCTGCAACAAGCCTCCATAAGATACACCAGATGCTCGAGAAACAACTTGATAGTAATATCGAGTACGATACGGTATCAGGAGACGAGTTCGAGAACGAATTAGGATCCTTTGCCGACCTCGCTTATTTAAGCCAATTAAGCGGTGCTCGAAATGATAAGCCGCAAAACCGAATGCCAAATTCAGCCGTTTGGCTTCTAGCCGCTTCGATAGCAGCTGTTGCCACGGTTTTTGGGCTTCTTTTTCTCAAAGGGGAAGGCTCCGATTCGCCACAGCTCATTGCTCATCATGAATCCGAAATGGCTGACCCAATAACTCGGGATCCTTCTGCTGGGCAAGTGATTGCACACATCACAGCGAGCAGGAACTGCCGTTGGGCGAATCCCTCGTTGGCTGTCGGCTATGGGGCTGAACTTGTTACAGGGCAGCAATTGCATTTGGATGCTGGTCTTGCAGAGATTACTTTCACTGACGGTACGCAGGTTATTCTTGAAGGGCCAGCCAAGCTCAATCTTTCAACCGACACCGAATCCATTTTATTGAGTGGTCGGCTCGCAGCGACACTCCCCGCCGGTTTTTCAACAATACCAGTACGAACCTCCCGAATGGGGGTTGTTGGTAGCCGATCAGTGGAAGGAGCATTTAACGATCGTGCAGGGCTACATTTTGGGCTCTCAGCCGATAGTGCAACTGGTGAAGAGGTTCATGTTTTTCATGGGAAGCTACAAGCCTTCCTCTTGGGAGAACGGCAAGAACAGCATTCCTTAGCCGTCGATCTTGTTTCGCGTGAAGCAGCAAGAATCCAACCTGCTTCGACGACCGTCGCAAAATTCTTTGCTAATCGAGACATGTTCGTACAGTCGATTTCATCGACTGGTGGCCCGCAGGATGGACTCTTTGCTTACGAAGGATTCGATTATCCAGAGGGACCCCTCTCGGGTCAAAACGGAGGATTCGGTTGGGCCGGTGCCTGGGCTGACATCGAAGCGGCTTGCCCTCCTGGCCAGTTAGCTACGAACATCGCAATGGAAGGAAACTTGAACTTTCGCACTATGCGAGCCATCGGTGGGCATGCAGCTCAGATAAAACAACAGAACCGTATTCGACGAGCTATTAGTACCTCGCTCGGTGGAGTTTTTGATTCGGCTAGTCTAGTTGAAAATCAAGATGGACAACGGTTAGTAGGGGCCAATGGTAAGACCGTCTACCTCAGTTTCTTGCAGCAGGTTAGTCAAACGGACGATGGCTTCTATGGCGTCGAATTGCATCGTGGTGATGGCAATCGGAACCGAGTTTTCTGTCTAGGAAATGGTGCTGACGGTGCCGGCTATGGCGTCACTTCCAACTTCAATGCCTACGGCATGCTCAACTACCAACGCTTGGGCAAAGAAACAACCGACGTCAACTTCGTGGTAGTGAAGATCGAGTTTGGACCCTTCAATAGTGATCAGGTGACGGTCTACCGAAATCCAGAATCACTGCTTAACGAGGAGCTTTCGGACCCCGATGCGGTATTGCAAGGAAATTTTGCTTTCGATCGCATTAGTTTTGGCAATTTTGATGGTACGAAAGAGCACGGAATAGACGAATTGCGAGTTGGAACAACCTACCGGGCTGTGACTGGTTTGCGTGACCGTGGAGACGAAAGACTCACACCAAGTTTTGCGCAAATACAGAGGCAAAATAAAAATGAGCAAGTAGAATATAAGAAGGTGCTCAGCCTTCATGCTTGGAATGGCTTGTTTGCTATGAATAACGAATTTTTCAAGCACCAACTGATCGAAGCAACTCGCTTCGCGACATACGATTAGTCCACTTGTGGTTAATCAATCGACCAACTTTTCAAATTACTTTTCAACTTACTAATGTTTATTCGCAGATACTTTGCCAGCGTGTCTGCGTTGTTTAAGAATCCTGGCTTTTATTCTTTTTGACACCTGAGGAATTGACTCATGAAACATTTTCTGATTCTCACCTTTGCAATGGCGATGGCAGTTCCTGCCACGGCTGTTGTCGTTGATGGTACAAAGGATGCGTCGTACGGACCGGCCCTATCGGTGCAGACGGTTGAGACAGGCTTCGGCGATAACGCAAGTGAGTGGAATGCTGCTTACGGGCTGATCGACGGTAGTAAGCTCTCGCTTATGCTGACAGGCAACCTCGAAAACAACTTTAATAAGCTTGAAATCTTTATCGACTCCAAAGTTGGTGGTCAGTCGGAGTTCGATAGCGCGGGTAATGACAACGCACAAAACATGGATGGACTTGTTTTCGACACAGGTTTTACCGCCGACTATCATCTGATAGCACGCCGTGGTTCGGGTAAATTTGACCTCGACTTTGCTGATCTAGATGCACAAACTTTCAATTTTTATGAAGATGTCTTTGTAGGTTCAGACGCTGGTGCAGGTACAACAGGCACAGGAGTTAACCTCGTAGGGATCGAAGTTGGTTACGATGGAAGTAACGTAGCGGGCATTCTTGGAGGTGGTTCTGCTGCTGCTGACACCGCGGCGGCACTTGCTGTTACAACAGGTCTCGAACTCGTTATCGACCTTGCTGACCTTGGTTACGCTGGTGGTGATATTAACGTCATGATTGGTCAAAATGGTGGTAGTCACGACTACTTCTCGAACCAATTCTTGGGAGGTCTAACCGCTCCACAAGGTAACTTGGGTGGAGATGGAGCTGGGGGCTTTACTGGTAAGACGGATATTGACTTTACAGTACTCAGTGGTGATCAGTTCTTCACGATCAGCCCAGCTGCTGTTCCTGAGCCAACGACTGGTTTGCTTGCACTTGTTGCCGTAGCTGGTTTATCAGCTGTTCGTCGTAAGTAAAGGCGGATGAGATTGTTTGACTAACTTCACGAGGTTGCCTCTTCTGTTGCGAGTTAAGCCGCAATAGAGAGGTAGCCTCGGTTGTTGGTCTTACAAAATTAATCGAGTTAAGAAATTCCCCCCCCAATGTAAGGCTCTTGATTCGAGCCACAAAGATTCAATCCCCTGAGAAGGAGCGACCAAACATGCCATTCTCTCAAGAGCCCGGTGGTCACTTGCTAGCCAATCAATTCCGACTAAAGAAAGCACAAATGAAAGCCAAGCATAACGTAGGCTTCACGCTCGTTGAGTTGTTGGTCGTGATTGCCATCATCGGCATCTTAGTCGCCCTGCTCTTGCCTGCCGTGCAATCGGCGCGTGAAGCCGCACGCCGTATGCAATGCGTTAATCATCTCAAGAACCTTAGCTTGGGGGCACTTAATTATCATGATGCAAATAAGCATCTGCCGATTAGCGTCACTTATCTGAAAGATGACGAACGTGAATTCAAAAATGGTTCCCTCGTTAACTACGACGCTAAGAAACTTGATTCAAACAACAATCTAGGCTACTCAGGTCGAGGCTGGATTACCGAAACACTTCCCTTCCTGGAAGAACAAATTGTCTACGATCAAATGGAGCCTTATTTCGACGAGCCCTTTCGGGTTATCAACGCAACTCTCGGAAGGGGGATGGGCAACGGAGCGATATCCGAATTGATGTCACAGCAACTTGCGATTTTGGCCTGCCCTTCTGACCCGTCGGCGGTTCCAGTAGCCGATCTATTTCATTTTCCTGGTAGGACTGTAGCTACAACGAGCTATAAGGGATGCATTGGTGATTCGATTCTCAAAGGAGATGGACCACCGACGACGATTGACGATGTTGGCGACTCTCCTTTCCCCGATGCGGGTAGCAAGCCAGATTGTCATAACACCGTAAACTGCAATGGCGTTCTTTATCGCACGACGTATTTCAGGCCAATAAAAATCTCTAAGATTACCGACGGCACTAGCAAGACGTTTCTTGTTGGTGAAGGCGTCGTCTCGCAAGATTACCACTCAGCTGCCTACATGTCCGACGGCGACTGGGCGACAGCTGGTTTGCCACTCAATCATTTTGTTTACCCCGATGACGAAGCAACGATTGTTTCGGTTTGGTGGGAGGGTCGTGGATACAAGAGCTTGCATCCGGGCGGCGCTAATTTTGCGTACTGTGATGGATCGGTCCACTTCATTAACGAGTCGATTGATAACCTATCCTACCGTGCATTGGCGACAAGAGATGCTGGCGACATTGCTGTAGAAGATTAACGACACTTGCCATTTGTAACGATTGCCAAAGGTAGTCGCGAACAGCTGACAGGCATTACACATTACTTTCCGTTGCTATTTAATTGGATTCGATATGCGACATCAAACTATCAACCTATTTATCGGTAGCTTGGTCCTTGTACTAAGTGGCTGTGGGAGTGAATTTGGTGCGACCGTTAGTGGAAGCATCACGCTCGATGGTGAATCATTGCCTCAAGACGCCATTGGCACGGTCGTATTCTTTCCGCAAAAAGGAGGGCCACCCGCGACCGGAAGAATTCTTGATGGTAGCCAGTACACACTCACAACCGGACGGGGTAAAGGACTCTTCCCTGGGGAATACAGCGTGACGGTTGGAGCCAACGAACCCTCGGGAGTAACACGAGGTGAAAACGGTGGACCTCCCCCAGCTGGTAAGCAAATTACGCCGCGTCGTTATCGGCAATCAAGAACCTCGGGCCTTGTCTACACCGTCGAGCCGGGTAGTAACAATATTGATATCGAATTATCGAGCAACGAAGCGTAGTACAACCAGACTTAAACGGCATTTGAATTAGCACGACAGAGATTGAACGGCACCTATGATTTATTGTGTATACAATTCGATTTTCACTCGATTGATAGCAACCGTTATGTTCCTCGGTACTATTGCCGATGCGGTGCAGGCGGAAGATGTCTCGACGGCTCCAATTCTACAGCTATTTGAGACCAAATGGGAAACAATCGACGACCGTATGGCCGACATCTTCGTTTCCGGCTATGGCCGTATGTGGGTGCCACCACCCCAAAGAGCTGATTCAGGGGGGGTGTCGGTTGGCTACGACGTGTTTGATCGTTTTGACTTGGGGTCGGCCCGCAATGAAACTCTCTATGGCACTGAAGAGGGTTTGAAAAAGTTTATTCGTTCGGCACACCAAGCTAACGTGCTGGTAAATACCGACTTCATTCTGAATCACAACGGCTTCAGTGATAGTAGCACTTTCGATAACCAAGGGACTCCCAACGATCCGAGCGACGATGTTTATTGGGCTGATTCGGGTGGTTACCCAGGTTTCGTCACCGAATTGCCAGGTTTAATCGACGGAGATTTTCATAGTGCTTTTGAGAGTTCGGAAGAGACGTTCCGTTTGGCAGGATTGATCGACATCAATCAATCGCTAAATAACCAATTCATTCGCACACCAGTTGAAGTAGGTAATCCCGCAAATATTCCCGCGGGCACGCAGGGAATTTTTGGTCGTGGGCCAGTGAACGTACCCGATCCGAATAACGCTCGCTTTTATCCCGACCAAGATCTAGGCGGTACGACGGTATTCGATCCTCGGTTGAATCAAAATGTAACTTTGTATGACTTCAATACGACAACGCCATTAAGTGGTGACGCCATTTCGGAAAACGCGTTGGGGTTAATGCTCCGCAATGCAAGGTGGATGATTCAAGAGGTTGGGGTTGATGGCTTTCGACTCGATGCAGCTCGGCATTTTCCGCGCTGGGTGCTTGACTACTTTGATCAAGCAACCTTCTTAGCTGACAAGGGCACCCTTTTGGATGGAAGCCCTAAGCATCAGTATAGCTTTATTGAAACAGGCGGTGATGGAAGTCTAGACTTCCTGCAAGAGTTTATCCGAAAAGACATTGACAACAATAATCTTTCACAAGTGGGTGGTAACCGCGACGCACTTGATTTTAATCTCTTCTTTTCGTTGAGGCAAAATCTTTCCGACAATGGCCTTGTAAACGACTGGCGGAACATTAAGAACTCAAGCATTGATGTCAAAGACGATGGCTTTGCTAACAATGGAAGCCAAGGCGTTGGTTTTGGCCGAAGTCATGACGATGGCCCGTCGCATTTAGATAATGTTGCTCAAGCCTATCTGATGATGAGACCTGGTAACGCGCTCGTTTACATGAACGGCAAGCAATTTGGCGAGGGCCGACCTTTTCCGAGAGATGGCCGAGAGGATGCGCTAGGCGGTCTCAATGGCGAAGTGATTACGACACTCGTTAACATTCGGAACACACATGGCCGAGGAAACTATAGGGACCGAACGCCGTCGGTTAACGAAAAAGAATTGCTGATTTATGAACGTGAAAATTCGGCGCTAGTCGTTCTCAATAATCGAGGGGATAGTGGTTATGACGAGATCACGGTGCAAACCAGTTTTGCTCCGGGAACACCCCTGATCGAGCTAACAGGCAATGCGGAAAATAGCTTCATTGATCCAAACGACGATTTACCTTCGGTGCTTATCGTCAAAGGCGATGGCACCGTGGATATCCGCTCGCCTCGGAACAAGTCTTCTTTTACGGACCCGGTTGAGGGGTTAGTCGAAAACGACCATCGCTCAGGATATTTGATCTATGGAGTATCGGGCCCCCAAGGCGATATGCGACTTACCAACACTGCTGGCCAAGACTTAAGCGTATTGGCGGGTAGCACCCCGGTAGCTGGTCAAGGTGGCATGAATGGACCATCGGATAATTTCTACAATGGGAATACGCGGTTAGCTGATATTTCTGTTGTGACTGATAACACATTCAAATTGCGTATCGAAACGAATGCGGTCAATCTCCTCGGAACGATTCGTGACGCTGATGCCGACGGCGATTATGGCCAATTCAAGATTGACGGTGGTGTCGATGCAAACAGCAATGGCTTTGTTGATAGCGTGACGCCGGGATCTGTCGATTACGGCTTTGAGGAATTTACCGAAATCATGAATCCCGGTTTTGGATCAGTTGATGGTAATGGCCTTTACGAACAAACGATTGATGCGACTCAACTATCTGAAGGACGACATTATCTTACAGGCCGTGTTTATCGTCATAGGAATGCCGCGACAGGTGGCGATGGTGGACCGGCAGTGTTTACTGACTTCCGAGAAGTAGTCTATGTTGACCTACTACCGCCTGAGGTGGAACTTGTTAGCTTCGAGCCATTTGAAAGTGACCCTTCGACACTTAACAACCGTGACTTCATAGCGAAATCTTCCGATGGCACGGCCAATGCGATGCACTTCTTCCTTGCCGAACCAGCAAGTGTAAGTAACACCGAGTTGACACAGCGTGCTCTTAACGGAGAAGACGTAGCAGGCGAGTACGATGCCGACCAATGGGTTCGAGGTTATACTAATTTACCAAGTGGTAATCATGTCGTGTCGGTTGTTACTTTTGAGCCGACCGGTAATTCGAGCGTTACGCGGTTTGTTGGTTTAATTGTTTCGGGAACACGTGGAGCAGGCGTAGGAGACCTTGATTGGAACAACGTCTTTAACGTAAATGACATTATCGGATTTCGTGGCATCGAAAAATCCATCGAAAACGCTGACATTAATTTCAATCCCGCTGCTGATATCACGGCCGATGGCTTGATCAATACGAATGACTTGTTAGCGATGGGGCAAATATTGCTCGATGAATCGGTCGGGTCAGTGGTGCTTGATGAGTATGCCTCGGCATTGATACGGCATGCCGACTTAGACGACAGTGGAACCACGAATTCAGCCGACTTAGAGTTGCTTTACACGGAAGTAGGCACCAGCAGTACGGAATATGACCTAAACCATGATGGAATTGTAAACGGAGCCGATGCCCAGCTGCTGGTGCTCGAACTCGTACGGACTATGCCCGGTGACTACAACCTCGACGGAACCGTCAATGCTGCCGACTACACCGTATGGCGTGACAGTTTAGGGAATGGGAATTTGGTTGCTGATGGCGATTTCGATGGGGATGTTGATGCGGATGACTACCAAATGTGGGCCACATCTTACGGTTTTGTTCGCAGCGGAATTAGCTCATCAAGCTTTTTGCAGTCGTCGGTTTCGGTTCCTGAACCAACATCACTTATGCTTTTAGCAACGTTTACTTTGTGCTTTGGGACACGACGTAAAAGGTTAGCTGCCTATGCCTGAGTTTCAATCGCTCCTAAAC
>CAYGQU010000075.1:0-9522 GCA_964352045.1 uncultured Planctomycetaceae bacterium | reverse complement strand
GGCCGATAATCACATTGGAGCTCAAACCCTTGAAATCATGGCTCCTTAAATTGCTTTGCCCTGAGTTAAAGCTTGGGATTAATTTGAAGTACTAAGAATCCCATTCTGATCCAGCATCTGAACAGGATCGCAACATCATTCGTAAGATCCCCCTTTCAAAACATACTACGAGAGCAACTTAAAATCGTTTACCTAGCCTTCGGCTTTATCGACACGCACTAGTGAATCATTGTCCAATTGATTGGCGTGTGCTTCTGGACAATAGATTGAATGTTTGTAATTGACTCAAGACCTTCTCTGGTGGATAGATTATTCTCAACAAGATGGGCGGCAGCTGCTCCGGCGGCACAGCCGGAAGACCATTCGATCGGATGTAGGCGGGTGGCGGAATTGGCCATAAACGTCTGAGCCATCGTCTTGCCGGCAACCATTAAGTTATCGTAATCCCGATTCGTTAATGCTCGGTATGGGATATAGAAAGGTAAGGTTGGCTCATCGATTTGTTCGCTGTTTAGATACTTACGACCGGCCATTGGATGAATGTCAGCGGCATAGGCACCTAAAGCAACCCGGTCTTCAAATTTTGTTCCGGTCAGTTGCTCAGCAGGGCCGATTAGATCCGATGCTTGGATTAGAAAATCGTCTAAGCCAATTGATCTACGGGTATCTCGTATATAAGGAACTTTCGATAAGCCGTGAGCCGTTCCAAATACTTCCCCATCGATCGTGATACAATCTTGGTCGATATTCTCAGGAGCCGCTTGGCGAAACCAGTCATGCCATGCAAAGGCTTGTTTCTCGGTAGCGGCTAGTACATTGAGATCTACTCCACCTTGCCAGTCAATGATTTGTTCATAAGTCTCTTGCTTAGAAAGAAACAAATAGCCATTGGCGTAATCGTTTCCAGATTCACCTGTCTTTGAATCAAAACCCCAATTCTGAAGAGATAAATCGCCAGGCGAAGGTTCTTCCTTCTTGGCGTACAATCGACGATAAGACCAGACGAGGGGCCATGCATTCGGTTTATCGCGATAACTTCCATAGCCAAGTCTATCTACCTTGGCATACTTCGGATGATTTCTAACAGGACTCGCATTATATCGTTGCACGAAGCCATATGTGATTGCTTGGCCGTAGGGTTGAGCATTTGATCTCTCTCCACCCCTCTTTTCAATTTTTGAATCATCGACGCCGATTAGATAGGGAGCATCTGCAAGAGCTAATAGTTCGCCCCATTCGGTTGCGTCAATGAAGATTGTCGAACGATGAGTGTCTTTCGAGAAGTTAAGTATTCTCTTAGTAAAACGAGCAGAAGAATTCGCAGAATACCAATCAGGGAGATCCACCGACAAAAGTCGATCATAGCCATTAGAATTCGTCACCTTAGTGGGAAATCTTTGAATCGCGGTGAGGCCTATGATTTGTCGATTCACGCGGTCTACTTCAACCGACTTAATAACTGTGTTTCTATAAACTGTAAGATATTTCGCTAGAGATTTTTCTCTAGGTATTAAGGATTCTTCAAGAAGACGCTTTGGTTCGAAGCAATAGCGACTGACCCAACCTTTACCCGGATTGCCTATCTTGGCGAGAGCATCGCGAAAGAAAGGGGTCATATTGCGTGGATCACGGGCAATCTGGGAAACGTTAAGTACTACCTTCCCAGTTACGTCATCAACAATCTTATGCCATGCTTCATCGACTGCAGGTACACCGGAAGCTGTCAGTTGCCCTCCGATCCAATCAGTTGGTTCCAAAAGGGCTGTCTTGGCCCCTTCTTCTGCAGCACTAAATGCTGCTGCTAACGCGGCGGTCGTGCCGCCGACGATAATGACATCATAATGATTTGAAATCTCTGACTTGACGCTAAAATCAATAGAATTTTCAGCATACGAACTGAATGTCGCCACTAGTAGTTGCAACAGAATAAGGCAGCACTTGCAAAGCACCAGCTGAATATTTGTAATTGTTTGGTAACGTATCCAAGTCATCGACTCGACCTTTTCGAGCTAAGTTCAATCAAAAAATTATCGAGACCTTCGGAAGTTACTTCTGCAGACAACCCGCTTGCCCCGAGGGAAGTATATCGTTCGGGAATGAGTAGCTTTCCTAACGCATCACCGGCCGGTCCTGCCTGACCATTAGCTTTTGGTTCTTGGCTCGAGTAGCAAACAACACGCACTCGATGTTTTCCGATAATCGCTCCATCTTCCGGACGAAAAGTCGAAAGAACGAAGGTCCCATCAGGACGGATCTCGCCAACAGCTGGCTGACCACCAGCAACGTTCTGGAACATCACGCTTCCAAATCGGAGAGGTTCACCGTCAAATAAGACTGTCCCACTCACTGATCCTGTTTCAGGTCCTGAGTTACAGCCTGCAAGGACGATCAAGAAGCAAAGAAAGAAAGTTGGATGAAATCGAAGTAAAGCGGCGAGAAAACTTTTCTTTCGAGTCATTCTGTTTCCTCTACCTTTAAATCTAATGGCTTGTTGGCTAAGTCCGAATCAAATGTTGAATCAACGTCAGCTTTTTTTGACAGGTCACTAGCATCTATCTCTACATTATCGGATTCCACACTTGTAGATAATGCCTGACCATCTAATTGATCTGTATTCTCGTTATTCAACTTAAATATGAAAGGCGCATTACCAGACTCTAGAATCGAAACTTCGATACCGCTTGTAGCAAAGCTTGCATAGCGGCTAGGTATTAACAAATCTCCTAAGGCATCACCTGATGAGTCCTTGGAAGGATTATTAGGGTCTTGCGAGGTATAAGAAACGACTCGGACTTTGTGCCGACCTACTATTGCACCATCAGACTTGCTGTAGGTCGCCAAGGAAAAAAAACCTTTACTATCAATTTCACCCGCCGCTGGTTGCCCACCTTGAATTGGTTGAAAGATTACCTGCCCGAAAGCCAACGGTTTTTCACCAAGAAAGACTTGTCCTTTCACTTCAACGACTTTAAGTCTTTGGCTATCTCCGCTGCAACCAGTTATTATCGAGAAGATTATAACCAACGTGACAAAGCGAGTCTCTAACGAAAGCGGCTTAGAGAGCATTGATTACCTCGTCACCGTTGACGGTACCTAGTCCAAGATAAGTCAAAAAGTCGATGGAATCGTTGATCGTATGGACACTTCCATCACAATAAACAAATTGCACGACACCAGGATGAAGACTGCTGAAAGGTCGTTGAACAAAAGGGGCTGAAATTTTATCGAGCCTAGCATTTGGTTGGTTCAACAATACCTTCATGTGGTACGGTGCGTTTTGATAGCCTCCAAGATACCAAGGACGATTGAAATCGGGACGTGCATTACAAGTATTGAACGTTGGACAAGCCGCGTCAACAAATTCGCCCATCAAGAATGAATTACTCATGCCATCTGTAATTTGACTTAACTTCCTTTTAGTTTCTTTTCCAAAAAAACGATTGGTAACGGGTTCTATTAACTCAAGCGTAAACGCACCGTTGCGATAAATGGGTCCAAATGGAGTGGTGATCCGAAGTTCGGCAATTTCAACGTCACTGTATTGCACAGGACCATTAAGACCTTGAATAGTGGCTGCATCAGCTCCTGCACAAGCTGAATAGGTAACCAAAGCACCATGCTGATAGGCATAAGACGTTGAATCGCCTATGCCAACTCCATCTTCGGAAGTTGATCTTATCTCCTCAGCGTCCCAACTAGGGCAAAGGAACGAAGACACGATGGTAGTTTGGGATGGATCATCGTAGGGACTTGTGCTGATTTCGTATTCAAAATCAATTTGATCAAAAACAGCTTGCTCTTCCATGTAAGGAAGTATTCTCGAAAAAACGCTCTTCTTAGTGAAATTCCACTTCGGTCTCACTCTAGCTTCATCGAATTCCCATCCCGCAAAGCCAGGTGGCAGCTGGTCATTGTTGGTAGAAGCATAGTTCATGCAACCTAGACCAAGTTGCTTCAAATTATTAGTACAAGAGTTACGTCTTGCCGCTTCCCGAGCAGCTTGAACAGCTGGAAGAAGTAAAGCAACTAAAATTCCTATAATCGCAATGACAACCAACAATTCAACTAGGGTAAAACCTACATTCCGCTTGCAAAATCGTTTTGCGAAACCGAATCGAATTGTCAACATAATGATTACTCTTTTCGACTGCTGCTGAAGAATTGTCTTTTAGAAAATAGTAAGTCGGCAATCCAACAAACGACTTAGATTCGCCGATATCCTAATAACACCGAAGCTCCTATGCTAACGATCAATAGAGAAGTTGGCTCAGGAACACTTGATGTGGCAGCCGAACTCGATGACATTCCATAATTAGCGACCCATTCGTCGTAGTCACCCGAATCGACAACCCCATTGCCATTACCGTCTGCCCCATCAAAAGGATTAATAACCGACTGTCCTAAGGTGTCACGCCATACGGTATAGTCAGCCGCATCGACAGTTAGGTCACCGTTATAGTCTCCAGTCAATACAGTTGCTGCACTGGCAACTTCAAAGATGTAAACATCACGGTTGTCGAAATCAAGAATTGCTAGCGTATTGCTTACCGGGTCGTAATCGAAGTCGTAAATACCATTTCCGACATCAATATCACCAACAACCTCTCCGCCCAAGAGATTGTAAGTCACCGTTTGGGCAACTCCGTCGGTATCAATCACTTTAATAACGCTATCAAACTCTTGATCAACAGTAGATGTAACGCTGTCGTTGTAGATAATAAGATCGCCATCGTCGGTTCCACCGATAAACTCAAGCTTTTGTCCTAATTTGAACGCACCCGCATCAGAGGCATCATCAAAAATTGTCCGGCGGTTAGTAGTTGAGTTGCTTCCATCACGATCAGCAGCATCGACATCGTTATTTCTACGAACGTACATATCGCCCGTGTTTGGATCAAAAGCAATGTCACGCGATAGATTACCACCAGGAGCTACGTCGGGAATCCATTGGAAACCTAAGTCTGGACCACTAAGTGAGAATAGAGTCGAGCCATCTGCTATGCTCTGTAAAGCTCGGCGACCACTTCCAAATTGTGTCCAGGCGACCCCTTGACCCGCTGTGGAACTATTGAAACCAGGATCAAACGCAACACCCGAGCCACCCCTGCCCGTGATACCTGCGTCACCTAAATCCCAAACCAATGAATTGGTCGTTGTATCAAATAACTGAATCCCATTGTCCGTTGCGTTTCCATTGTCATAAGAAGCAGCAAGCCTGTTACCAGAAAGTTCAAGCCCGGTGTAGCCACGTCCAGTAGGTTGGAATATCGTACCAAAATTATCACTAAAGTCAGCATCAACAAGCCCAACAATGCCAGTCTGCGTTGGGTTCAAAACCTCGATGAGCCCAACAGGTAGCAAAGAAGATCCGAAATTATCATGGCCAGCCAAATAGAGCTTCGTACCGTTCCAGGCAACACCAAGTGGATTGGTACCGATGTATTTTGCGTTGTCGTCGGTAATTTCGTCTTCGGTATCTAAATCTGAATTGAAAGCAAAGTTCACATTGAACCGAGCTACTTCATTGAGTTGAATTGCGACAGCGGAAGTTGAGAAGCCAATGGCTATAGCCAATAAGATAGCTTTTTGTGCGGTATTTGCTTGCATCATCATGAGATGTACTACTCGGGTGTGACAGCTTCTATGAGTGGATAAGGTAAATAATCAAAAATGCCTTGGCGGCAAAATGAGCCGCCAAGGCAAACAACCAATTTTAGCTTCGACGACTGCCTACAAAAGCCAGAGCACCTAGTGCTACAAGACAAACGGTTCCTGGTTCAGGTACCGCTACTTGGAAGATGTGGACATTGCGGTTAGAAAAATCCACGATGGCCAATGTTTGCGAGGCAGTATCGAAATCAAAGTCGTAGTATCCAACTCCGTCTGCGATACTTCCACCGCCAATCAAATGGAAAGTGGAGCTTAAGGCTGTCCCTGACGAGTCAACTACATTGACTGTATCAGCGAACGAGCTCGTAGCAGTTGTTGGTCGGTCGTTGTAAATTACAATATCACCAAAATCTTCACTAGCTATGAAATCGACATTCTGACCAGCAGTAAATGCACCATTCTCATTAGTATCAACGATCACACTGACCGTCGCTGAGTTACCACCCGTACGAGTCGCTTTGACCAAGTCGTTGGCACGGCGCATGTAGACATCACCCGTCGATTGATCGAAGTCGATATCGCGCCAGAAGGAGCCACCGAAGTCGGTGATGATCATGCCTGTACCGGTCGTGTAAATGTCGGCACCTGTTGCGGTATCTTGAAGCGGGCGACGACCACTTCCGAATGTTAGCCAAGCTACGCCGGAGTCGGCACCGCCAAATCCGGGATCGTGTCCCACTCCGCTACCACCTCGGGCATTCTTTGCCCAAGTCTGTGTGTTCGTAGCCGAATCGAAAGCCTGGATTCCATTGGGATCAGGAGCACCATCATCGTAAGCGGCGGCAAGGACACCTGCTTCAAAATCAAGTCCTGAATAACCACGGCTGTTAGGTGTAGCTAATGACCCAAAAGCAGTTCCAAAAGTTGCAGCGTTGATCCCTGTTGCTGTTGCATTGGTCACTTCAACAATGCCAGCTGATGGTCTACCTGAGTTAAAACCGGCTATATAGAGTTGCGTACCATCCCAAGCAACTGCTGAAGGATTGTTACCGATATAGTTGCTTGCAAGTGAATCTGTCGATGCATCGCTAACATCGAAACGAGCCACTTCAGTAAAGGTTACTGCCTCTGATTCACACTCATAGCTGAGTGTGGTAAAGAGGGCCAATGTAATAATTAATTGGGTGCGAATCATGAGACATCCTCAAATACATAGGGGAAAAGCAAGTGAATAGGCCAAGCCAGCTACCAGATAGCAGAAAAAATCTAGGAGCCCACTAAAAGCAGATTATCTAGTGAAGAATGTCAGGTCAAACTAACCTGCGTTATTATTTCCATCGAATGCGTCATGGTTCTGCTGCTTATTCAGGTCTGCGTCGATAGGCAAGCGGAGTCATGCCATATTGCTTGCGGAAGGCAGCGCCAAATTGAGTTGAGCCTGAGTAGCCACACGCTTCTGCAACTGCATCCATCGAGAGATCCGTGTCGAGCAGGATGCTCTTTCCGCGCTCTAGGCGAAGTCGTCGCAATTCTTCGGCAGGAAGACGGCCTAAACAGCGTTTGAACTGCCTTTCTAGCTGCCTCCGTGCAACGGGAACTTCTTCAAGTACATCCATAACCGTGATTCCACGAAATGCATTTTGCTGCATATATCTCAGAGCGCGGACTACCGTGGAGTCGTTAATTGCGAGAACGTCCGTTGATTGTCGACTTCTTACATTCAAGGGGGTAACTAGCTCTGGTTTATTATTCCAATCGGATCCCTCTAAACGTGCGGCTAACCGAGACGCGGCTTCGTATCCAATTCGCCGACTAGCAATATCAATACTCGAAAGTGGGGGAGAACAAATTTCGCACGAAAGATCATCTGAATCACCCGCTAAGATAGCTACTTGTTCGGGTATTGTATAACCTTCTTGCGAACAAATTTCAGCTAAGTCTTTACCCCGTCTAGCATCAACTGCAAGAATTGCAACGGGCTTAGCTAATTGGCTAAGCCACCTTCCAACACGTCGACGATGTTCTTCTCGACTAATCTCACGACCGACTCGATAGCCAGGTCGATATTGCGAACAAGACTTTCCATGTTCTTCAACAATGGTATTAAAGGTTTGCCCTCGTCGATTTGAGTAATCTCGACTCGGTGGTGCATAGTAGGCGAAATTTTCAAACCCTTTGGATTGAAAATGTTCAAAGGCTAGTTCGGACCAAGCAATTACATCGGTACGAACCGAATCAATCTTCTCGGAGCCTGTGAATAGATCACCAATATCTACCGTCGGTAAGTCACGTTCTTGTAGCTGCCTAAGTAAGAGCGGATTTGATATGCGAGCGATAACACCGTTAACTTGCCAGGATTCAGGAAAAGTCCAGTTCGGGGTCCATTCGTGATGCTCTATAAGCAAATTCCAAGGTCCAAACTTTTCTGCATAACTTGCCACACCTCGAAGCACATTACGGCCCCAACTAGAATCGGTCTCAACAAGCAATGCTACTTCTTTGATAGACATAGACCGTTAGAAATATAACGCGATGAAAAAAGCTTGTTCTAGCTGGCACTACGTTAGACTTGTTAGCCATCTCACTTCTGGATATTATTCGCTGTGCAGAAGAAGGATAGACGACTATTCTACTTGTTGATAGTGTCGAATTAATAGTTACCATTAAATGGAAGCCACCGTCAAAAACAGTTTTTCTTCATGAGAACTTGAGTTGGTTAAGAAGTCAAATTTACTATATGCAATAGGCCTTATCTCTTCCGTTACAGGAGATTCTGTCGAGGCAGCAATAATCCGTAGTGACGGACAAAACGAAGTAGAATCAATTGGTGGAGTGAGAGCAGATTGCGAAGAAAGCCTTCATTGGGGATTACTTGAAGCTACTCATAACGATCTGCCCACGACTCAGATTTTACGTATCGAACAAGAACTAACGCAACATTACGTTCATGCGATTTCCCTTCTTAGCAGAGAGCATCCTGAAGAAGTAGCGTCTGCATCAGTCATTGGTCTTGATGGACATACAATTCGAAGATTACCTAAAGAAGGTATTAGTTTTCAGATTGGCAATCCATGGTTACTGACGGAATTATCAGGGCTTCCTGTTGTATCCGATTTCCGCCGGCATGATATGGCTATCGGTGGACAAGGTGCACCGCTAGAAGCAATGTATCATTGGGCACTCATGGCAAAAGAACCACGTCCAGCGCTGATGCTTAATCTCGGTGCGGTTACTAGTCTAACTTGGTTAAGTCGTTCAAATGACATTATCGCGGGTGATATTGGTCCTGGTTTCGAAATCTTGGATGAATGGGTACAAGAAGTTGCGCAAGCTTCCAATGATCACGATGGACGAATTTCTTCCGCCGGAAAAGTTGATACTGATTGCGTTAAATACGCACTGAAAAGTCCTTTTTTTACGAAGCCTTTGCCTAGAACACCGGAAAGATCTGACTTTGAACGTATCGATGTTTCAGGATTAAGCTCCCATGATGGAGCGGCTACGATCTGTGCTGTCATAATCGAGTCGATAATTTCAGCAATAAAAATGCTCCCCGAAAAACCAAACCTAATCTGGATGACCGGTGCCGGAAGCCGACATCCAGCAATTATCTCAGCACTCGAGAGTAATTTTGAAAAAGTTAAGAACGTAAGTGAAAGAGACCTGAACCCCAACACTCTTGAAGCAGAGTGCTTTGCGTGGCTGGCAATACGCTATCAGCGTGGTTTACCCGTTACAACTCCAGAAACGACCGGCTGCCGTGAAGCTAATTGCGCTGGATTTTCGACAAGGCGAGGCCCGTGGGAATAATCGACATTTGTCGTTTATCTAAACTAATGGTTGACTCTACTGACACGCTCAGCAACCACGGAAGTATCCAATCAAACACGATAGGCTCACTCTGTACAGTTA
>CAYGQU010000074.1:0-9529 GCA_964352045.1 uncultured Planctomycetaceae bacterium | reverse complement strand
ATCTAGATTGCGTCTTGCCTCGGTAACGTTCGCTTGGTTGGGGTTTTCGTTGCTTATTTTTTTGCCTAATAAATGATCGACCAAATCGGTGACGGCAATCGAGAGGATGCCATCCATGTGGTCCCACAATTTCCATTCGGCCAAAACCTTGCTAGGTTCGCGCTGTTTGCGGGCGCTGAGTCGGTCGGCGAAATGATCGAGCAGCGGATTGAAGTCATCGTATTTGACGACCCAAATACGATTCTTTTCCTTTGCCTTTGCATTGTGCTGTTGCAGCGCCTCGGCAATTTGCAATCGCATCGCAGTTTTACCTGCCCCTTTTTCACCGAAGACGATCGATGTAGCCGGGTTGGTGGCATCGCCAAAAACTTTGTCCCACGCGGGATGGCGTACTTGGGCACAGTGCGATCGAAAAACCTGATCGGTTTGGGCATCTTCCTCGGCAAAAGGATTCAAACGAACCCCGTGATGAGAAAGAAATTGTTCGGTACGCATGACAATAGCTGCAGGGAGTAAGGGGATAGTAGCAAAATCAACTGGCTGTACCCTAATTGTAACTCGCCTCAAAAGCCACGCGAATCGCGGGGTTCGTGAAAAAGTGGAGACAACCCCGATGTTATCCCTATAATAGGTACATGGAGACCGAATCTTCCCAAGGCGATCTGACCCCTGCCGACTTGAGCGAGCCAATCCGATTGCCACCACTCAAGACCGACCCAAAATATGGCCACTATCCTTGGTGGCCTGAAGAGGGAGATGCCTGGATTCATCCAGATGACATCGCGCTGGCACGCACCCTCATCCCCAGCCCCCGTATCTGGAAACGCGAGGGAAACGAAGGCCATTATATTGTTATCCATTACGGCCATCTGCGATTACGGCTACACCGGGCCTTGTGGCTTGAAGTGGAACACGAAGGCTTTGATCTTGGCGACCATGTCGAAATCTTGCCGCATGGGATGAAGAACGATGCCCAGGTTGGTACGATCCGCGAAATGCATTGGGAACCGCACGACGGGCGGATTGGCTATCAAATCCTCACTGCCGATCAAACGCCATTGGAAACTTGGTTCCATACGGAAGACATGAAGCCTATCGAAGCGACACTGCGCGAGCCGGAGTTTCGGATCGAACCGCATGATGGCTTGGGAGAAGACTTAGAACTCGAAGCTTGATAATACCATTCACACGCTAAGTTCAGCTTACACGGTTTACAAAAATTGGGGTTAATTGCCAGTCGCAATGAAATTACGGAACGGCTGGAACTGGTCTTTACTACGAGGCTTTAAGATTGCGACCAATTCTCCCTTTGGGCCTATAGCAGCACACTCGTCGGTCAAGATATTTTTGGTCTTTTGATCCGTGATTTGCTCAGGAGCCCGACGTGCAATGAATCGTCCGAAGCGTATCTCTTCCAATTCAGAAGCACTCAAGACGATTCGAGGCAAGTCCCTAACGGCTAGACTTGGTGATAATAACGCATCGGTAATCTGCTCTATCGTGAATCCGTGCGGGACGATTCCCTGCTCAACATGAAATGCGCCAATCTCAGTTCTTTCGAGCTCACTCATCACGGCTGCCGAACCAAGTCGATGGGCTAGATCACGACCTAGCGCACGAATATAGGTTCCACTACCACACCTGACATCGAGCACCAATTTGGGATACTCGTATTGAAGAATTTCAAGTGAAACGATCGAAATCGTGCGAGCTGCTAATTCAGGGGGCTTACCACGTCGCGCCAAGTCGTACGCTTTTTTGCCTTTGATTTTAATGGCCGAATAAACGGGGGGGACTTGTTCGATATCACCGACAAACGAGGGTAAGACATCCTCAATCTCTTGCCTCATCGGCAGTGGAGCATCGGCCAATATTTCAACTGGCAACTCTATATCGTCACTCGCGCTTTGCTGCCCTAGTAGAAATGTCGCCCGGTAGCGTTTGGGCATTCGTTGCACATGCTCGATAAGTCGCGTTGCTTGCCCCAGGCATACGACCAGCACGCCAGTGGCAATCGGGTCGAGCGTACCAGCATGCCCTACTTTCACTGGGTGAACGATTCGCTGGACTCGATTCACCACGTCGCGTGACGTTAAACCTGGTGGCTTATTTAGATTTAAAAGTCCAAACATCACGGTCTCGGTCAGTTTTTCTCGCGCTTTGGATTGTGCGCTGTGGAAAAAAGCAAAAATACGGCCAATGGCCCTGGCAAGCTGTGTGGTTTAGGATGCGGGGCTTAGGATTCAGGGTTTACAATGCTAGCCTTCCGTTACCAGCCTAGACGGATTTATCCTCCTGAGCCAGATAGGCCATCAGGATGCTGTTCAAACGCACCATACAAATCAAGCGGAGCCAAGCTTGGAAGAGAATAAATCACAAGAGGACCTGACCAACTCCGAAAAGGAATCAGCGGCAGAACCTGACCATGCTTCACTTGCCGAAGGGCTTGCTGCCCATGGTATAGAGCTCACCGAAGAACAAATCGAACAACTCGATGCTTATCGCATGATGCTGTTGGAATGGAACGAAAAGATCAATCTAACGCGACATACGACGATCGAAAAATTCGTCGTGCGTGATTTATTTGATACTATCGAACTGTCAAAGTTGCTCGACCAGGGTATTCGTGTCCTTGACATCGGATCAGGGGGTGGTGTGCCCGGCATACCGCTAGCGATTCTACGTCCTGACCTTGATTTGGCGCTTTGCGAATCGGTGAATAAGAAGGCTGCCGTGCTGCAGGCGATGGTCGAGGACTTGGGGCTCAACATAAAAGTCTATGCCGCTCGAGTCGAAGTAATTCTTGAAGATATCTCGTTCGACCGACTCATCGCCCGGGCGGTTGCTCCGCTATGGAAATTCCTATTCTGGCTTAAGCCGCACAAATTTGCTTTCTGTAAATTGATCCTTATTAAGGGCCCTTCATGGGTGAACGAACGGGGGGAAGCACGACACAAAGGGCTAACGGGTGGTTTTGACCTACGTCGAGAGGCCGAATATACGACTCCTGGGACGGATGCCGTGAGTACGATTTTATCGGTTACACCTGCTACGGTTACCAAACCAAAGCCAGGTAAGCGAAGAGGGCGTTAAAGGAGCTCTCGGTTCCTAGCCAACATGGCAATCGGCTAGTAGATTAAGAGACTAGTCTTTTATTCAAATTATTCCAATCTCGATTCCCTTATCGATCAAAATACCAGGAGCGTTATCGTGGCCGACGAGAAAAAACCCGAAGCAGCAGCCGAAGCAGCCCCCGCAGGTGAACAGCGTGCACGCGTGGAAGTTGACGACAAAGGTGCTGACTGTACTTATGCTAATTTCTGCCGTGTGACTGGCACACCGGAAGAATTGATCCTCGACTTTGGTTTGAACTCTCAGCCCTACGGCGTTCCAACCGAGCCTGTGCAGGTCAAACAGCGAATCGTGACAAACTACTACACTGCTAAGCGAATGCTTCAAGCGTTGCATCTTTCAGTCCAGCGTCACGAGCAAGCCTTCGGCGTTCTCGAAACCGATGTGCAAAAACGAGTGATTTCCAAAGGCCAAGCCTGATCACCTGACTTGCAACTCTTAATCTGATTGTACCGATTTTACGTCGCCCACAAACATCGGAGCTACCAGGCGATTGGGTTAGTTCGTCGCAAGCATAAACTAGACTTTAAGTGGCTAATGCCTTGTGGGCATTAGCCACTTTTTTTGTCTCAAAATATGCTGTCGAGCGTTGTTTGCATGCGATCCATCTACCTTGATTACAACGCAACGACACCGCTTGCACCGGCAGCGCAGGAGGCAATGCTTCCCTACCTATCGGATCGGTTTGCCGACCCGCTTGCCGAACATCTATCGGGTAGGGCCGTCAATGAAGCATTAGAAGATGCACGAGCTCTTGTTGCCCAAGCAGTCAACGCGAAGGCGAGCGAAATCATTTGGACTTCAGGAGCTACTGAATCTTGTAATCTAGCGCTGCGCGGGCTTGTTGAATCGAAAATTCGATTGAACGAAAAACCGCATCTGGTCGTTTCGGCAGTCGATCATGCAGCAGTCCAGGGACCAGCACGTTATCTTGCTTCTATTGGTGCTGAACTCACCGTTGTTCCCTGCGATCATGCGGGGCAAGTCCGTCCTGCAAGCATTTACGATGCGTTGCGTCCGAACACCCAGCTTGTGAGTATCGTACATGCAAATGATGAAATCGGAACCGTTCAGCCCCTTAGCGAAATCGCTGCGGTGTGCCATGCCGAAGGTATTCTTGTACACAGCGATGCTGCCCAATCCTTCGGCAAAATTGCCGTCGATGTCGAAGCATTGGGTATTGATTTGATGAGCCTATCCGCCCACAAAGTTTATGGTCCGAAAGGGATTGGCGCTTTGTATGTCCGAACAGGAATTGCAATCGAACCGATGCTCTACGGTGATGGCCAAGAAAATGGTTGCCGATCAGGTATGCCCAATGTAGCGGGCATCGTAGGTTTCGGCGCAGCAGCATCGGTTGCTATTCGTTGCTTGTCAGAAACAAGCGAACGCCAAGTCGCGTTGCGAGATAACTTGGTTAGCCGCTTGTTGTCAGGCGCTGCTGGTGGGCGTCTCTTGGGTAGCGAAGCAACCGATCGATTACCCAACACACTTTGTTTTGCTTTGCCTGGGGTTTCGGCAAGTGAAGTTCTGAGCTTAGTGCCTGAACTATCGGTCACCCCATGCTCGGGGGGAGTAGCTGACGAAGTCTCACTCTCATCGACGATGCGGGCGATTGGTGCGTCGGTAAAAGATGCCTCGGGGGCGATCCGTCTAACGGTCGGTTGGTATACCACGGAAGATGAGATCAGGCAGGCAGCTGACGCCTTGCTCGACGCATGGGAACAACTCTGCTAGCAAAGTCAATCCACAACCAATCGACTGAAATTACGAGTCTATCGCTGCATCTCTATCTCACGCGATTTGGCCATCGCCTCTTCGGCCAGCTGGATATAACTCATTTCATTCATACCAGCGTAGGCACGCTGATAAGTTACACTCAAGGCGGTGTAGCTGAAGGCATCGTTCGGTTCCAGCTCGCAAACCTTTTTAGCATGCTCAATTGCTTGTTCGTGGTTACCCCGTTTTTGTTCAACAACGGCCAAAGCGGAATGCGCCAGCGCATAGCTCTCATCGGTGGCTAACGCTTCCTGCAGTTTAGCGACCGCGCCATCAAGATCGCCAGCATCTTTGAGTTTATCGGCTTCGTTATAAAGGGTGCCTGGGTCGGCCATCGGGGTGCTCGCTTTGGTTGTTTACCTGACAATCAAGACTGCTAGCAGTCTCTTATTTTGACAATATAGTCCCTACTCTATTCAGTATCAGGGGGGGCAAACCATTTCTGTCTAATCTCCTACGATCGTTAGAACCGATAGAGCGATAATCGGCCGGTAACGTTCGCAGCAAATCATGCTAGCAAGGCAGGTCGGAATAAAATGGGGAGATGTCACTTGAGTATCCATCCTACGTCGGTAATTAGCCCCCAAGCCCACATCGGAGCAGGAGTCCAAATCGGGCCTTTCTGTGTCGTTGAAGCGGGAGCCTTCATTGGCGATCGAACGCAGCTTGCAGCTCGTGCAACCGTCAAACAAGCAGTTACGCTCGGATGTGATAATTATCTCGGCGAAGGGGTCGTCATCGGCGCGCTGGCCCAACATTTGACCCCACCGGAAAATCCAGGCTCGGTCGTTGTTGGTGATCGTAACGTCTTCCGTGAGAACAGTACCGTACACCGAGCTATGCACCAAGCGAAAGCAACGACCATTGGCAACGATTGTTTGCTTATGGTCAATGCCCATGTCGCTCATGACTGCCAAGTTGCCGACAACGTCATCTTAACCAACAACGTCATGTTGGGTGGACACGTCGAGGTAGGAAGCCGCGCTTGCTTGGGTGGCGGTGTCGCGGTACATCAGCATTGCCGTATCGGTCGTTTGGCAATGATCGGCGGCATGGCACGCGTGATTCAAGACATTCCACCTTTTGTTATGATCGACGGATCAACGGGTCTTATTGTGGGGCTCAATCGGGTTGGAATTCGTCGCGCTGGTATTGATCGTCATGAAATCAGCGACTTAAAAGAAGCGTATCAAATCATCTACCGCAGTGGTCTTTCGCTCGACGAAAGGCTGGGAAAGCTTGAAACCGAATTTCCAACAGGTCCTTGTTCTGAATACACGGAATTCTTTCGCGGCGGATCGCGTGGATTTGTCCGCGAACGTCGCACCCCACCTGGCAGTACCATTCGGCCTATCCACGATGCCTTGGCAGATGCCAAGAGTGAAAACAGAATCCACGACACCAAAGCAACACGCAAGGCGGGTTAGGCCTTGCGTGTTAAAGATCTATTTTGATTTGCTGTGCAGTTAGGGAGTCAGTAATCGCGACACTTAGCGACTACCAGAACGCTCTTGCAATTTCTTTTGTAGTAGTGCCAACTTTGCTTTCTCGGCTTCTTGCTTCGCTTTCATTTCAATCGCTAGTTGCGAAGCAAGATCTTTGCCGGCGATCAACGCTTCAAGTTCTTTCGTTAGCTTCTTCTCTAATCCTTTGCCAAAGCCAACGTGAACAACCTGCACTTTGCCATCTTTGCCAACGATGACCGACGTCGGTAATCCTTGGACCCCATAGGCGCTCGAAGCAGCTTGCTCGGCATCAAGCAAAACGGCAGGTGAAATATCTCGCTGTTCTAAAAAGGCCGAGACGGTTTCGGCATCTTCGCCTTGATCAACGGCGTAAAATACAACACCCTGGTCGGCAAGCGAAGCGGTTATTTGGTCAAGTATTGGCAAGGCCGCTACGCAGGGCGGGCACCAAGTCGCCCAGAAGTCGAGGACAACAACCTCTTTACCAAAGTGATCGGCTAGGTTAACCGTTTCGCCTTCGAGGTTCATCAGTTCTACAGGCGGAGCAACCGAACCTAGCAGAGGATGTGGTGCTTCGCTGCGTTGTTCCATGATCGCCAGAACTAAATCCGAATCGGTCGGCTCGTTGTAGTCGAAGGCGGTAGGAGCGAATTCCGCGGCAAGATTCCAATTAACGAAATCGAAAGTAACGGTGTAATCAAAATTTTCAAACTGCTTGGCCGCCGGGCTTGCCTTGGCCATTTCGTTTAGATCAGGTTGAACCCGAATCACAACAGGATTCGCTCCTGTGGAGAACCAGGCATCAAACGTTAGGTCGTTGCCAAGCGTATAACGGCAATGCTGTAGCGATTGTCCATTTACTTCTTCCAGACCAATTGATTCAGCTGTAGTGAGTTGCGAATCGAGTTCGGCGATGGTCTCCGTCGTAAAGAACCCAAAGACCAAACTACCCAAACCATTGGCGATGCCGCCTGCTAATCCCGACTTAATAAACGGAGCAATTCCCTCGCTTGATTCCTCGAGCTGATGTCGGTTGATCGAAGGAATCCATGTCATCGTGACTTCCCCATTGCCGCGGACGATGATCCCCTCGTCGATCTCCTCATCCTCTTCGTTGAGAGTAATTAAAGCAAATCTACCCGAATCGGCTTTGGTATAACGGAAACGATGAATCGCTGACTCATCTTCTTCTCCACGAACCATACGGCTCGTCACCAACAACTCCACCGATGTGTTCGGTGACGCTTCGAGTGTCGCGGCGGATTGTAAAAGCAGTGCTTTTGGATCGGCTTGATCGGCTTTGGCAACTGCCGACGAAACGGCAACCAAGCTAACCAGAATAGCCAAGCATAAGATCGTTGTACGAGCGTTCCCGATTTTTGAACCGGGGCCAATTTTATTTGTCATCGTGAGCTCTAAACTTATTTGGATAATTGAATATTGGAACGTTAGTTTTGTGTGATGAGCACAACCAATGCACCTATTACGTCTGCAAAGGAAAGCTCTTCCCCATGTACGGAGCCGCTTGCCAATCGGGTCGAATGAACGAGAATTTTACCCGAGTTGTGTGAAGTAAATCACCTCAATTGAGTAATATCCGATCAAATTTGGCTGCTATCAAATAGAAAGAGCCCGTTACTTGAGGAAAGTAACGGGCTCCTCTAGGTCGCGGTCAGCCGAATTAGCCTTCGCTCAATGCTGCTTGGGCAGCAGCAAGACGGGCAATCGGAACCCGGAACGGGCTACAGCTAACATAGTCCAAGCCAACCTTGTGACAGAAGTGGATCGACGCGGGGTCTCCACCATGCTCGCCACAAATGCCAAGCTTAATGTTCTTGTTGACCGACTGCCCTTTTTCAACAGCCGTCGCAACTAACTGCCCAACGCCTGAAACGTCGATCGATTGGAAGGGGTCGGTCGGCAAAATTTCTTGGCCAATGTAATCTGGCAAGAATCCATTGACGTCGTCACGACTGTAGCCAAACGTCATTTGCGTTAGGTCATTCGTGCCGAAGCTAAAGAAGTCTGCCTCAGCGGCTACTTCGTCTGCTGTTAGGGCAGCGCGAGGAATCTCGATCATCGTTCCGATGAGGATGTTTAACTTGCCAGTGTACTTCTTCTTTTCCGTAACCTCGGCAATGGTCTCCTCGGTTAGGGCACGCAAAATCGCAAGTTCTTTTACAGTACCTACCAAAGGAATCATAATCTCGGCTTTGGCATCAATCTTCTTTTTAACGCAGTTGATTGCTGCCTCGGTGATGGCAGTAACTTGCATCACGAGAATTTCAGGATAGGTAATCGAGAGTCGACAACCGCGGTGTCCGAGCATCGGGTTCGCTTCGTGGAGCTGTGAAACACGCGTTCCGATATCTTTTACGGAAACGTCCGTCACGTCACTCAATTCCTTCATCGCCGACTTCTCATGCGGCAAGAATTCGTGCAATGGTGGATCAAGTAAGCGGACCGTAACGGGTAAACCCTTCATGGCTTTGAAGATGCCTTCAAAGTCCTTACGCTGGTATGGAAGAAGCTTCTTTAGTGCTGCTTCGCGGTTGGTTTTGGTTTCAGCAAGAATCATTTCACGCATAGCGAGAATTCGATCCCCTTCAAAGAACATGTGCTCGGTACGGCACAGGCCAATTCCTTCGGCCCCAAACTCACGTGCTCGCTTCGAGTCAGCTGGCGAATCGGCATTCGTACGAACACCCAACTTGCGATACTTGTCAGCCCACTTCATGACGGTCGCGAAGTCGCCACCAAGCTTTGGCTCGACGGTAGGCATTTCACCTGCAAAAACTTCGCCCGTCGATCCGTCGATCGAAAGAACATCGTTCTTGCCATAAGTCTTGCCACCGACAGTAATCTTCTTTGCTTTTTCGTCGATGTGAATCGCACCGGCACCAGCAACACAGCACTTACCCCAACCACGGGCAACCACCGCGGCGTGGCTGGTCATGCCGCCGGTGCTGGTAAGAATACCCGCAGCCGAGTGCATTCCATCGACATCCTCGGGGCTTGTTTCCTTACGGACCAAAAGTACCATTTCGCCAGCATGGGCACGGTCAACGGCCTCTTCGGCGGTGAAGGCAAGCTTGCCAAAGGCAGCTCCAGGCGATGCCGGCAGGCCTATCGTCAGTGGCTTCATTTTCTTC
>CAYGQU010000073.1:0-9562 GCA_964352045.1 uncultured Planctomycetaceae bacterium | reverse complement strand
ACGCGTACCGCTGCAACGTCTTGGTGCCCCGGAAGAGGTTGCCGACGGGGTCTTATTCCTGGCAAGTGACTCGGGAGCCTACATAACAGGCCAAGTTCTGACGATCGACGGGGGCATGACGGGTTAATGGGGTAATGACTGACTAATGGGGGGCATTACGGGCTAAAAAGCCTAGAATTTGCGGACAAATCCCGAACAACCCCTAGCCAAAACCGCCCCGATAGAGGCTAATCCGCGATTCGGGCCCAAGTACCATCTTGACCCGACTTGTGAAGACCTTCTATTTTATGACCGCTGCTAGCGACATGATAGCAGCGACTTGATACAACTTTCCACGGGGCTAGTGACCATGTTGGTTACCCTCCCTCGGAAAACGAACTACAACGAACAGCGTTCAAGGAGAAGTACTGTGGCGAGCGTGCTCGAACGGGTAACGGACATCGTTTCTGAACAACTCGGAGTCGATAAAGATAAGATCACTGCCGAGACTTCTTTCGTCACCGACTTAGGTGCCGATTCTCTCGACGTTGTCGAACTGGTTATGGAATTCGAGGAAGAATTCGACATCAGTATCCCCGACGACGCGGCAGAGAAAATTCAAAACGTCGGTCAGGCAGTTGAATTCATCGAAAGCAACGGCAGCGAGTGACCTGTTAGCGTGGGATAGGGGCAAAGCAAAATCAGTGCTTGGCACTTTGACGCCGATGCTCGAAAGGTCGCAAGCCGATCGCCTTGATTTTTAGATTCTGCCAGTCGATTCCTAGGCCCATTCGATGGCTGGTCCAGTCGATGGCTGGTCCAGTCGATGGCTAAGTTAAGTGCTGCCAGTTGATAATTTAGCCTTGGCTTGTCACGCTGCTTTATTATTGTGACGGCATTGCATTTATCAACGACTGCTTCCTTGCCCACTATAGTTCTAAAGCATTTCCATAAATCCGACTTATTGGAAATGCTCGTTTTAGAAATGCCTGTAATGAAGATAATGGTAGCGCAGTAAATCTGATGGATCAAGGAAAGGCATCCTGAAAGCATAGGGAACGAAGGATAGAGAATCATGAAGCGACGAGTGGTTGTTACGGGCATGGGGGCTGTTACTTCGTTATCACGAAGCGTCATGCCATTGTGGGAAGCCATCCTCGCTGGCAAAAGTGGTATCCATGAAATTAAGTACTTCGATACCGAAAATCAAAAAGTAAAGTTCGGTGGCGATGTTCACAACTGGGATACCGAAGGCTACATCGATCGTAAAGAAGCCAAAAGAGTCGATCGCTTTACGCAATTCGCCTTGGTCGCGGCAATTGATGCCGTTAATCATTCGGGTCTCGACTTCTCGAAAGAAGATCTTTTCCGCTGCGGTGTGATTGTTGGTTCCGGTATCGGTGGTTTGACGGAGATTGAAGCACAGGTCGCGCGGCTTGTTCAAAAAGGCCCCGACAAAGTCTCGGCGTTTACAATCCCCAAAATGATGCTCAACGCGGCAAGTGGGCATGTTTCAATCCATTACGGCTTACGTGGCCCTAATCATGCCGTTGCGACCGCCTGTGCAAGTGCCAACAACGCTATGGGCGATGCTCTACGGACCATTCAATACGGCCATGCCGACGTGATTATCACCGGCGCCAGCGAAGCAGCCTGCACTCCTATGGGTTTGGCTGGCTTTGCCAACATGAAAGCCTTGTCAACTCGGCACGATGATCCGCAAGGAGCAAGCCGACCGTTCGATGCGGACCGCGATGGATTTGTCCTGTCAGAAGGAGCAGGTCTGTTAGTCTTCGAAGAACTCGAACATGCTAAAGCTCGCGGTGCAAAAATCTATGGCGAAATTCTTGGCTACGGCCAGAGTGGCGACGGTGGCCACATCACGCAACCTGATCCGAACGGAACCGGCGCCGCGCGCGCCATGAGCGAATCGCTCAAGGATGCCGAACTCGATCCGACAGCTATTGACTACATCAACGCCCACGGTACGAGCACCCCCTTGGGTGATAAAGCGGAAACCAACGCGATTAAGTCGATCTTTGGTGACCATGCTCGTAAGCTAAGTATCTCTAGCACCAAAAGCCAACTTGGCCACTTGCTCGGTGCCAGTGGTGGCGTGGAATTAATCCTTTCGCTCTTAGCGCTCGAAGATCAAGTTTGTCCCCCGACGATCAACTACAACACTCCTGATCCGGCATGCGACCTTGATTACACCCCCAACCAACCAAAAGAGAAGCCGCTCAAAACGATTATGAGTAACAGCTTCGGCTTTGGGGGGCATAATGGATCGATCGTTGCTGGGCGTCTCGATTGAGCTTCTTTCTCCGCAATTGATCTTCAGGTCGAGCAATAAATTCCTTTTCTGATGCACGTCAGCTACCTTTTGGGGTATAAACACCCCTATCTAGGTTGGCCTACACGTTATTTAAGAAGATCTTTTGCTTCAACCTCCCATTTCGCCTAGACTACCAGGTAGTCAATTTCTCTCACTGGTCGATTAGTGAATCGCTGAGCCCCCCTCATGTCGTGCCGATATCCTGTTCAACGCTCGGCAGCAATAAGTGGTATGTGCTGTTTCTGTTTGGTTAGTGCGATAATTTTTGCGCCGAGTGGTCAACTAGCCCAAGCGCAGAATCTTAGTTGGAAAACACCTTTGGGGGGAAATTATTCCAACACAAACAATTGGCTGCCGAGCAACGTGCCGGACAACCCCAACGAAACGGCCATTTTTAATCTGTTTGGCAACTATGCTGTCAACTTCGATCAATCGGTCGGTAGTTCGGTTGAAGCAATGCGAGTGACAGCGGGCACGCTTCGGTTTTACAGCAGCACGAGTGACCAAACGTATTCGACAACGAACGGCATCCTCGTCGAGGGCGCGACTCTCGAACTCAACCGAAAAACCTCTCCTGGCGATATTCATCTCTCAACGAATGGTCAGTTAACGCTTAACGATGGGGCGGTTTTGAAATCGCTCGAACAAAGTAGCCTTGTTGCAAGTAGTACTTCGATCGGGGCTGGTAATCAAAGTGATGCAACGGAGCTTTATCTTGATGATGATGCTATCGCAAGCTTGGGCGATACCTCGGTAAGCGATACGGGTAGTGGTTCCTTTGATGGTTTGCTATCGGTATTAAATGGTTCCGTGGCGACGGTTGGCGATTTGAATATCGCGACCACGGGGCAAGCGAATCGTAAGGGGGCGGTGCAAGTCTTTTCAGGAGGAACGGTCAACCAATCTGAGGGCGTTACCACAGTTGGAGCGAATTCAGAAGATGGACAAGCCACGCTTTTTGCCGGATTTGGTGCACAATTCCTGGGAGACGAGGTCCACGTTTACCAGAATGGCAAGATCACAAACAGTGGCAGCCACTTTGCTTTTGCTAGTGGTTTTCTGATTGATGGGGGGGTGTATCTAGAAACAGGAAATGCGACCCGTTCGTTCGGGGCAAACGCGACCATGTCACTTCTTAACCAAGCCGAGATAACACTCACGAACGCTGCATTGCAGTTGAATGCAGGACAAGTCATCGATGTCGATGCTTCTACCTTAAACAGTAACGTTGGAATTCTAATCAACGGAGGAACTCTTAACACCCTGGGGACAACCCCACAAATTAACGCGCCAATCGACTTACTAATAAACGGGACCATCTCGGTTAGCTCGGGAACGACAGCTCGATTCATGCAAGCTGTCACCAATAATGAAGGAGCGATCACCCTTGAAGCAGGCGCGATTGCCGAATTTGAAAATGACTACCAGGGCACCGGTACCATGGGTCCAGGAATGGCACGCTTCTCGGGTGCATTTTCGCCGGGCATGAGTCCGGGCATTGTGAACTTTAGTGGCGATGTTGAATGGACCGAGGAAGCACAACTCGTTGTTGAAATTGGCGGCACTTCACTAGGAAGCTGGGACCAATCAATCATTGGAGGCAATGCCTTGCTCGATGGAGAACTCGTCATCGAATTGCTCGACCTCGGTAATGGGGTCTATCAGCCAACGGCAGGAGACGTTTTTCAAATCATCCAATCAGCAAGCCACCAAGGCACCTTTGAGATGATAAACCTACCAACACTGGCAACTGGAAACCGATGGGTAATCAACTATCAAACCAATGGCGTCCAACTCTCGGTTGTCGGAGAGGGTGACTTCAATGGTGATGGCCAAGTCGATGCGGCTGACTATACCGTGTGGCGCGACCAGTTGGGGCAATCAGGCCAATACCTGGCAGCCGACGAGAATAGCGACGGCGTCGTTTCCGAATTGGATTACGGGGCATGGCTAGCCAACTACGGCACGAGCTACGTTGCAACTGCCAACGGTAGGGCCCTCGCTAGTGCTGATGGCACCGATTTTTTCGGCGAGCTAGCCCAACCGATCCCCGAGCCCTATCCCCTTACGCTGCTGTCATTTGGGGTCATTCTAGGCACGCCAATGAGGCAAACCGTTAAGGTTTAGATTGCCAACTCAGCCCAGGGGCGATAGTCTAATAGTAGGAATTACGGAACAGAATCTTCTCTGGGCATTGCTATGAAATTTCGCGCTGCGGCTACGCTGGTCTTGTTGTTATCCGCAACAACGACTTCGCGTGCCATTGATATTGTAATTGACTACACCTACGACTCATACAATTTTTTTAGTACCGGTACTACCAACGGCGCGAAGGCTCGCGCAACGCTCGAATTTGCGGCAAGCTATTTTTCGGAAATCATTACCGACACGTTTAGCTTGATTGAAACGCCCGATCCTTTTGTGAATGGACCTGCTACTTATACATGGACCTGGAATGCTGATTTTACGAATCCTGCAACAGGCAACTCAACGATGTTGGATAACCCAACAATCGGTGCTGACCAATACATCATCTATGCCGGGGCTCGTAATCTTTCGGACAATACGTTGGGAGTCGGCGGTGGTGGTGGCTACGGCTATTCTGCAGGTGGATCGTATTTCCCAAGTGACAAGAGCACGATCGAAAGCATAACCAACAACTTCGTTGATTCGATTGAGAACCGAGGGGAGTCAAGTGGCTTTGCTGGCTGGGGTGGAAGTCTTGCATTTGATACCAACAGCAATTGGAACTACGACTATACTGTAGCACCTCAAAGTGGTCAGAACGATCTTTACTCGGTCGCGATTCACGAACTGGGTCACGCGCTTGGCCTCGGAGCGTCAACCGAATGGAACGCATTAAATAGTGGCGGTTATTTCACGGGTATCAATTCTCAAAATGCCTACGGCGGGCTTGTGCCCTTAAATCTAGAAGGTGACCATTGGGCTGAGAATACCATGAGCACCGTCTATGGTGGCACTGCTACGCAGGAGACCGCCATGGATCCGAACATCACAACAGGCACGCGAAAGTACTTCACCTCACTCGATGCCGCCGCGATGGTGGATATTGGCTGGATGCTTGTTGAGCCAGAAGCACCTAACCTTGTTGGTGATTATAACAACGATGGCACGGTCGATGCCGCAGATTACACCGTGTTCCGTGATAGCCTCGGCTCAACAAGCCAACTTGCCGCCGATGGCTCGAATAATGGCGTGGTCGATGTGGATGACTACAACCTCTGGGTTAATGCGTACGGCAACACGAGTTCCGCTAGCACTGCTACGACCGTGCCTGAGCCGGGCAGTTGGCTTCATGCGATCTCGATGCTGGCAACGATTTCGCTGATTCAGCGACCACGATTCGGCCGATCGAGATAAGGTTGCTCGCTTCGAGAGCAATTTGTACGCTTTGCAAATCAAAACGCTCTCTCGATTCACCTTAGGCTGGTCAGTTTGATGCCTCGTATTAACGTTTCATTCTGCTTACTGCTCGCGATCTTGGTTTTTACATCGTCGGCCGAAGCCGTACAGATTGTGATTGATTACAGTCGGAATACTTCGTCACTCTTTGATGATTCGACAGCGAATGGTCTAAAGGCTCGGACAGCCGTTAATGCGGCTGCCGATAAGTTATCAGCGATCCTTACCGACACGCTCGACCCGATTCAGGTACCCGATCCTTATGTAGCATCAAGCGGTTCCAGCATAAGCTGGACCTGGTCGATGCGTTTTACCGACCCCATGACGGGATCGACTTTTGATCTGGTTGACCCTTCCGTCGGGCAAGACGAATACCACATCTTTGTTGGCGCCTTGTCATTAGCCAATCCTACAACGTTGGGTATCGGCTCAGCCGGCGGCTACGCCTACACAGGAGAAAACAATGGCTTGAGCTTCTTTCAATCGGAACTTGACGAAGCATTTGCAATCGAAGAAGCGTTCTTTGATAGCATCGAAACCCGCGGCGAGGACTCAGGATTTGCGATGTGGGGTGGATCACTGATTCTCAATTCCAACACCTCCTGGCACTTGGACCATATGACACCCGTCTCGGGGGGTTCTTTCGATCTTTATTCGACTGCCTTACATGAAATTATGCATACTCTGGGTTTCGGTGCCGCTAGCCAATGGGCCGCCTTGCTGAGTGGTTCTACGTTTACGGGGGCCGAAGCTGAAGCAATTTATGGGGCTGCCGTCCCCTTAGAGCCTACCGGCAACGGTCACTGGGCCGAAGGCATCACCAGCGATGTGTTCCGTTCCAATTCCGCCGAGCCAATCACTTCACAACCAACGCTCATGGGCCCTTCACTCAATACGGGCGTTCGTAAGGAAGTCACGGAGCTCGACGCGGCGGGGCTTGCCGATATTGGTTGGGAGATTACGGCGGTACTGGTTCCTGAGCCAACTTCGCTGGCACTGCTGGCATTAGGCATCGCCGGCTTTGTCCGCTGGCTAGCCCCTCGAACAACCATCATAAGCTAAGAAATTGGCTAATACGTTGGCATCCATCTTGCTCGACACGCCCAAGCCCCCTACGCTTCGCCCACTCGGCCCAACCACCGCTACCGATAAATAATCGGCCATGCGTAGTTAGGCAGCACAAGTGGTTGTTTTCAAGAAGTACAAAGGGTTTGCCAGGATGGTATCTCAAATAAGCTCATCTCTTCAAGTTGTATTTGCAATAGTTGCTGTCGTCATTTGCCCTTCTCTATTAGAAGCACAAAATTACGATACGGCTTCCGCTTTCGGAGCAGGCGATCGTTACGGATCGGCTTCCAACAACAGTACCCCTCCTACAAACTCTAGTCGCTACGGAAATGCAAACGGCCAATTGTCGATCAAACCGCTCACGAATCAGGCAAGTCCTTCACGTTCTCCAACAAGTACTTTTAGCCCAAGCGGTTCTGCATCGGATTCAAGACTCGCTCCGGTAAATAGTGCTACAATAGCTGCTCCCACCAAAGCCAAAGTTTCAAAAGGGTCGGGAAAACTACCCAACTCGGCTGGGCAAGTATGGCGTGAATACGATATTCGTCCCTACACGCTTCGTGCTGGCTCCGAGACTCGTCCTGAGCAAGCCATCGTTGATTGGATCCTACGCGAAACAGGCTACGAAGCTTGGCATAGCGAAACCTTCGGAATCCTCAACGCCAGTGGTGAAACCCTTACCGTCTATCATACGCCCGCCATGCAGGCGATCGTTGCCGATGTGGTTGACCGATTCGTCAATAGTTCGTCAACCGATCGAGCCTTTTCGATGCGGATCATCACAGTTCGCAACCCGGATTGGCGTACGAAAGCACTCGGCATGATGACCCCAATTCCGGTCCAATCACCCGGACTACAAGGTTGGATTATGCCCAAAGAGAATCATGCTTTACTAATGTCCGAACTAGGACGCCGCAGCGACATGCGTGAATACAACGGGGCCAATCAAATCATTGCCAATGGTCGGAAGACGGTTTTCAGTACCGTTCGGCAGCGAGGATACGTTAAAGGGATCGTGCCGACACAAAACGCTTGGCCCGGCTACCAACCTGAAATGGGACAGCTTGACGAAGGGGCTTCGCTTGAATTCAATCCGCTCTTGTCGATGGATCGAAGGACAGCCGAAGCCGTGGTTAAACTTCGCTTGAACCAAATTGAAAAAATGATTCCCGTTTCGCTCGACTTGCCTTCCCCCACGGGTCAGGCGGGGCAGCGTTTGCAGATCGAAGTTCCTCAGATGACCATGGCCAATTTGCATGAGCGTTTTCGTTGGCCTGCCGAACAGGTACTTGTCCTCAGCATGGGAATGGTTGCTACGCCATCGCCCGACAAAGGAAATGCCTTCACGGACATGATCCCTGTGCTTAAATCGCCTCCACGAGCCGACGCGTTGCTATTCGTCGAGGTCCGTGACGCCCGCGCTCCTGCCGCCGGACCTAACGGTAACACCTCAACCGCCAGCCGACCCTCGACAAGCTTCAATGGACGTTATTGAGACTTTTAGTTTTTCTAAAAAAAACCAAAAAGACAAAAGAGGTAATCATTGAACCATCGCGATACAGCAAAAACTTCTAGCAAACTAAAATTGCGGATCCCTTCTGCTTTATTCGCGCCTTCGTGGTTCTATTATTCTTTGAATTAGTAAATCTTTAAGCTAAGGTTCAATCCACTCCGTGGTGTTCGACACCTTTCCAATACTCTTGGAAATCAAAATCAGGGGAGTTGTCGAGGTCGTGGCATTGCATGCAGTTATTCACCACTTTGCTAAGGACTTGGCCTGATTTGTTTCCTTCGTTATCAGCGATTTCCATGTGGAGTGCTTTTCGCAACGCAAGCTCTTCAGCTTCATCGACTTCGATATCGCCCATCTCCACGGCAGCATGTCTTGCGGCGGGACCATGGCAATTTTCGCAACCTTGGCTAAATTTTTCAGGCGTTTCGCGATAGCCTAACCAGCCAGTAGCGTAAGGAAAATACTTTTGTGCCTGCCATCCGACCGAATGACAAGAAATGCATTCCGGATCAAAATGACGTGCAGGACTAAGTGCCACCAAAGTCTCGGTGGTGTTAAAGTGGGGTGTTGCTTCAAAAACATCCCATGCTTCCGTATGGCAATCAGCGCAAACGGCTGATCCGGCGAACGCTTTCTCGGTCGGATGCGGGACGGGACGAAGGCCAAGACCCTCCCAGCCGAGTGCTTGTAATTCGGATTGGTATTCAACAAGCCGCTGATGCATTTCGGGCGAGTCGGGCCAACGATGATCGAGAGGTGTTTTTTGGTAGCGAGCGATCCAACCTTCGCCCGGCTTATCGCCCGCGTCTGGCTTTCGATACAAACCGACGACAACGGCATACATTCCTTTGTGCCCTACCTCGATCAATACCGATCCCCCGCCGCGGGTCGTTCCCTCGATTTTAACTGCCAGATGTGGTGGCTCATCCGAACCGGTACCGGCGACGACCCAATCAAACGTGTCGAAGGCACGAGCCAGCTCGGATGCCTCTTCTTTATCGCCATAAACCATTAGCACGTTTTGGTCGCAAGCGGCTTCTTGAATCGTCGACATAAGATCAGTCAGCGCCTCGGTTGCTGAGAGAGTGACGACATCATCGCTGGGCGTGAGTTCCGCACGTGCTTTGTCACCGATAACGGACGTGACGCCGACCCGGACACCCCCTTCCAGCTCAATGACTCGCCAACGCTTAGTGAATCCACTTTCGAAGTCAAGCACTCCGACGTTGGCCGAGGTAAGCGGA
>CAYGQU010000072.1:0-9590 GCA_964352045.1 uncultured Planctomycetaceae bacterium | reverse complement strand
CCGTGTGCTTCTTACCTACGGACATCTGAATCTCCTTCAAGTTATTGAGCCCGATGATTCGCTATTCTAGCAAATACAATCTGGACTCGAATGAAGGGGGCAGGTCAGCAAGTTTTGGCAATTCTTGAAGAATTTCTTTCTCAGTACATAGGACAGCGACATTCAATTTCGGACTGGCTATCTTCATCCAACGAGACGACAGTTGTTGAGCATCGCAATCAACAAGGACTACAGAATACTCGTACATCTTAGCCCACCCTGCCATGTGTGAAGAGACATAAGTCTTTCCCACTCCCCCTTTTCCATTTGTAAATACGATAATCATTCTTCAAGACTTACCTCGACCGACCGTTATCACGCAATCCTTTTTCTACGTTGATTGCAATGTCGATAGTAATATTACAATGAACACAGCAATCAACGTTCAAACGTTGTTTGCCCTGTTGCAATCAAGGTTTCAACATCGTTTTCAACATTGAAATCAACCTCGTCTATTTAGCGGTAGACACTCCTCGCTCAGTAGCTCGGCCAGCAGAACCTATGGGCTGACTACCGCCAAATCGCTTCTTGCTAGGCTAAGGCTGAACAGTTGCCGGGTGGAATAGGGGAGAGGGTAACTTGAACGATGTAGGGCCTGAGAAACGAAATATGGAGGCCGCCGATAATGGTCATTCGTTACACTGCAAGCTGCATTAGAAGTGAAGTGCTATCGACTATGCTTTGAATGGATTGAGAACAAGAGCCAACTAAAAATTCAAAATCCTCAGCTCTATTGGTTGAGGCTTGGTGGTCTGTCGAATCTCGCTCAGGATGCGTAAAGGCGTTTAGAATAGTTTTAAAAGAGTTTAAGAATGTTTAAGCTTCGTAAGTGATTGAGTCTATTCACGAATGGGCAGATTTGGTTGGGTAATAGCCCGTAGGTGGGTAGGTTAATCGCCCGTAGCTACATCGGGTAATAGCCCGTAGCCTGGACGGGTAATGGCCCGTACCGATTTACAGGAACCTGTGGATAACTTTTAGCGTGCGGGGATAGGATTCTTTTGAGCATGCGTCTTGCAGAAGGCAATGAAGGCAGCATCTTTGTATCTCAGCTCCTGCTCTTTTCCAGCGTTATATTCTTTCCACCATTCGTAAAGCACGTAAACGTCATGTCCTGGTGCAACGGCTTTTGCCTTCTCGAATGTTTCGGTTTCTAGGTGCAGGAAATTGACCACAACCGTTGGGTTCGACTCTGGCTCAACCGTAGCATCACTTACCATTGTACGATGAGCTTGTAGGTATTCATTACCGTTCTTAGTTTCAAGGTTCAAGCTGTAGTCAAGAAGCGTACCCCTGCGAGCAATGTTTCGCATTTCAAAGGCAAAATCTTTGTACGTCTGGGTTGTCCCGGAGCGTGAGTAGAGCGTCCTGAAAGTCCATTCCCACTTAGTTTTCCCCGCTCCTTTCCTGATGATGCGGTACAAGCATCGCTCAATTCCACCAGTAAGCAGGAAGTAACTACGATTCAGGGTTAGAATTCGTCGTTTGTCACATGCTGCCTCAAACAGCCACTCTGGTAACACGACAACGGCATCGCAGAACTCTCCTTTCTTATCCCATTCAATATCAACGAACTCAAACCAGCTGAACATGATGGTGCGGTTACGCTCAGAGCGAATCGTTGTCGAGACGGTCGTATTTTTCAGCCGTGCAATCGCCTTCTTCAATCTTGCATAGTCTTTTCCTCCTGTCGCTCGACGTACGTCCTTCAGATAAGAGCGTCTGGAGAAACGTACTTTTCTTGAAACCTCTTCTCCTCGGTCGATAGCATGGCGAATTTGACTTAGAAGCCAAATGATGAGGTCATAGTCGTAGATATTGGCGATTCCATGAGGCTCTCCCCCGGACACAATGACTTCGACCCCTTTGGGACTCTTGAATTCGATTGGCTTAAAGCGAGGTTTCTTAGAGAGACTCAAGAAGGGGAACTCCATTGTGTCTTGAGCATCCCTCGAAGCAATGTCGGTGAATATAGCTGAGAAGAATTCGAGTTGGTCATCATCTGGTGGTGGTTTCCTAAGTGCCATATCCTAGTCATTAACACATACGGTGAAACACCGTCCACCTTTTTCTGTCTTTGAGAAAAAACTTCCCCTGCGACGCAACAGAGAGAGGCTAGCCCAGCGGTAATGAGCGGCTAACCAACTCAGATAGCGGTAGCTATTCCGAATCCCGCAAAAGCAAATTGGAGAGGGGAACGATTGAAGAGTAAGGATAGCACTCACGGTAGACGAAGTTCCCCGCAGGCTCCGATTTGATTTTTCGGGAAAATGGAAGAAAGCCCATCAGAGTGCAAACTGTTGGACAACCTTCCATGGCAAGAGACTAAGCGGCCTCTTTCTTCGCTTCATAATCCTGCTGAAGCGCTTCGTAGATAGCGGTATCCGCTTCCTGCAAAACAGCAATCATCCTTGGGATATCTTCGTGAGGGACATAGAGCGTTTCGCTCTTCCAGTTCCCATCACTATCTTTATAAGAACGGGTTACACCAACTGAGTAGTGAGCCGCTCCCTTGGAGTCAACATTCTGCCAAACCGCCCCTTGGACGTTTCGACGACGGAGCATTTCTGCGAACGGTTTCTTCTTTTCTGAATTAGCCATAATTACCTCTATAAGTAGTAAGTTACTGAGAAAACACTAGCAGACGGAATTGCCTACTAAACAACCTTGTCAAGCTGCACTCTGACGGGTCTTGAAGAGAGCCTGTTAGCACGCTTCAAGACCCGACTTGATTCTTCTCAAGAGCAATAGTACCGCTCCTAGAAACGCTACTCAAATTTTTTTTGCTTAGCCCCTTAGCTAGCGATAAGATTCTGGCCAGCGACAGAGAAACGGTCTGTCGCCTTCGTCGGTGCTCATGAAACATGGAGCTACCTTCTGACGACCTACGGACACGTGGTAAAGCTGACTATCAATCAGCCTAAGCAGTAGGGTTCATCTCCTATGAGTCCGTAGTCGGTAGAGCCGGATGCCATGAGAGTGGCTTGTCCGTGCTCGACGGAGGCTAGCTGGACTAATCCGGCTGCATTTGTATTGCAGACGAGTAATCCCAGTTTTCTATCCGATACATTTAAGAATGTGGGCGATGCTGAAAGACTTGTTTTGTTTTCTTTACCTAACAAGCCGTTAACGAAGAAGTTGGTGAGGCTAGTTGCTGAGGAAGCACTAGCGTAATCCACCACAGGGGGATGATGGAGTCTTAGACTTCCTTCAACCTGTGCCACCGCGTGGAGCTGCTTGCTGGTGACAGCAGGCACCGGAGTTGTGATTGACTTCGGGTATCTGGATAAATGCCAGAACGTGAATAGCTCAAGCGTGAAAGGGGAGTAATCCCTTGGTGGTAAGTACTTAGAGAGTCGCTAACCAAAGAATGTGTGAGCAGGCAAAGAGCCGACCCACACTGGCGAAAAACCCTCGATGCAAGCGGTAAGCGAGAGCTTGTATGTTCTACTCGCTGAAATCTGTTTGGAGTTATGACCCAAGCAGGAAAGTACGATAGGCGGGAGCCTATGCGTAGCGTCGATGCTGCTGTGGCAGCAATGGTCTGTGGTGGTAACACCCACTAGCCGCGAGACTCTAAGTGTCACTTCGTTGACTAAAGCAGGAAGGCCTTTTGCCTTCGCCGGTGATGCGGCGGTGCCTGAAGTAATCATTCAGGTGAAATTAGCTAGCTCAGTGTTGAGCGAGTGAAAAGCAGAAGACTGGGAGTAGGTTGCAAGTAGAAAGTGAGAGCATCTCTAGCGGGAGCTAGAGGTGGAATCAGCGGCGTGCTGGCTACCTTTGGGGGTCAGTAACCGTTTCGGCTCTTGGGTGATGCCTTGAGCAATACGAACGACGAAAGCAATGACCGACCAACGGCCTAGGGCCTCTGGTCGTCAGAAGGTGTTGTGGGGTAGTCAGCGTATATGTGCTGGCTACCTCTTGCTGTGATGGCGTGCAACGTGGTCAATCGAGACGGAATAGGGATGTTTCGTGTCAATTGGCAGTGAACTGATGGTGAACAGGTGAGGTCCGCATAGCGGACGGAGGTTCATCGTTAGGGGCTTCTAGAGGAAAGGCCAATAGAATTGGTGAAACTCCACTAGGAACATACTTGTGCAAGAAGGCACAGGATGAACCCATCTAACGAAAGAGGTTCTTAACCAAAGGTTGAGAAGGATTTCTTAGAGGTTCCCATGCGAAAGCATGTCAAAGAGTTTTGTGGTCTGAGTCGTACCCGGAAGAAACGGCTCATTTTTTATGTGATGGATGTTGGAGTTGTTGAGTATGGGAAAAATCAATGAGGAGTATCGGTATGTGACAACGAGCAAGGAGATGTTCGTCAAGCAAGTGGTCACTAACTTTATCTGCAAGGGGTACCCAATGTTTGTGCAGGGTAAAATCCCAGAAGATAAGTGTCCGATTGAGAACGACAAGAAAATGCTCGACCTCTACGATATTCGTAAGACGAGCAAGCAGCGATGGCTAAGAAAGCAGCAAGGGAAAGGCAACCTGCACTACATCCGCTTTGAGAGAGATTTCTTGCTTCTGGGCACAGAAAGGAAGAATGGCGTTCTTCCGTGGCACCGATTGGAATCAAAGAACATTCGTGATTGCCGAGTCGTGCCGATTCTCTTTCATGGTTATTCCATTTACCTCAAAGGTGGGAAGTACCGACCTCGAAGATGCAAGGAAGATCCAGAGGGTCCACCAGAGAGAGACACCAAAGAGCGTTCGCGTGTACTGATCGAGCGGAAAATGCTTAAAGAATTATCGGCAGACTTCTACAAAGTGTCACGAAGAGATGCCGCACTAATTGCTTCGATGTTCTGGGAGCTTCCCTTTGAACCGTATAGGCCTGTTCTTCAGCAGCAGCTAAAGCTGTTGTGCTCGGTGAATAATCGAAGAAAGAAGCTTGGCCTCTCAAAGATCAGCTCGAAGTGCATCCGTAAGATGTACAAGGCGGACAAGGTTTATGTTGACTGAATTGGTCGCAATGCGATTTGTTAATTATTATCCGTCGAAATAAGATGTTCTACTAGTTCGCTTTGCAAATCAAAGTCATGAATCGCCTTTAGGAAGTGGTAATTTAGGTGGAAGGAAGCTTTGTCCCATTTAGGACGATGGATAAAGTGCGTTATCAAGATCCTCTCTAAGCTCTCTAGGTCTGCTTAAACGAATGCACGAAATGGATGCCGAAGGCAGGAGTTTGCACCCCTCCTAAGTGGGGGGGTGATTAACTGCATGGGCGAGCACACTTAACTAGCGTCGGAGGATGAAGCCGACGCAGCTTAGCAAGGTGGCAATCCATTTAATCCCTACAGTCCGTTATGCGTTGACTTTTACGCAAGCTGGGATCGAATTTGAGAAGCGATTAGCTGTAAATTTAACAGCAGACATCGAAATAGACCCTATTTTTTCCAAGGAGATTTTTTCGCGTCAATTTTTAATCTAACAATCATTATGATACTCAGCATACGACTTGCCATGGCTACTCAATTTATCTGTCGAGATGGTGTCATCTCCATGTCGCATCGAAACTTGACAACCCTCCTTACAAGATTATTGGCTTGCTTTGTTCTAGCTAGTAGTATTCCTTCCGCTGCCTTGGCACAAAACCTGTTATTGATAACTAACAATGGTACCCTCTCGAGCCAAGAGTCGACACGCAAATCTCAGTTTGAAACTTGGGGATATTCGGTAACAACGGTTGTCGATACCGACTCCCAAGCAACCTACGATGCCGCACTGTCAACTGCAGACGTAGTATTTGTACCAGTAGAGGTTCTTTCTTCGTCGGTTGGCTATAAGCTACGTGAAACAACGGTAGGAGTTGTTGTAAGTGAGGCTTGGCTTGACAATGAGTTGGGATTTAGCACAAGTAATCCATCCACTAGCTCTCAAACTCAAATTCTTGTTACAGATAACTCACACGATGTAAGCGCGGGATTGTCGACAGGCATAATAACAATTTTCTCTTCATCACAAAATCGGGTCCTTATGAATGGAACCGAAGCAAGTGGCATCGAAGTCCTTGCTACAAGTAGTGCGGGAGATACGGTCCTTGCCGTTCTTGAAGCAGGGGCAACTTTAGCGAATACCTATAACTCCAGTAATACCGCGGCAGGAAAAAGAGTACGCCTTCCCTGGGGGGATAGCAGCTTTAATTTTAGTGCCTTAAATAGCACGAGCCTTGACTTGCTAGAACGTGCCTTAACGTGGGCCTCTTCAGGATCAGCAACTTCCGAGCTTTTACTACATTTACGTCTTGATGAAACTAGTGGTACGACGGCAAGCGATTCTTCGGAAAATGCAAACCACGGAACCTATATCAACTCTCCAATATTAGGCGTCGATGCGATAAGACGAGAGGGGGCAACTTTTGTCTCTGATAGTGGAACTTTTGATCGGGTGGATATTCCTTATACCGTTCTTGATGATCTAACGACGGTTTCTGTTGCTTGGTGGATGAAAACCAACAAGACGGGACAACAATCTGTACTTAGTGGTGCAAGATCGTCACAAAACAACGCATTCCTTTTTTTCTTTCCCAATGACACAACTTTTAGTGCGTATATTGATGGTCCGAATCGATCAATTAGCATTGACTCAATTGCAACTGATAAATGGCAGCATTTTGTTTACACCTATGACCATACGACTGGATTTGGAGAGCTGTTTATCGATGGTAAAGCGGTAGGTACTACTTCACATAGTATTTCTACCGCTTCAATACAAATAGATTCTGGTGGTTTAGTACTAGCTGAAGAACAAGACTCGGTAGGGGGTAGTTATAGCTCTGCTCAATCTTTTGTAGGATCAATGGATGACGTGAGAATCTATAACAAAATACTGTCCGACAAAGAAATCGCAGAGATCCACGGCCTAGTTGGCCATTGGAAGCTTGACGAGACGAGTGGGTTAACCGCCTATGACTCTTCAGGCTATGCAGACGATGGTACGCATACCGGCGGGGTAACGGTCAACGTCGAAGGACCTGGTGCGGACGAACATGCTATCGCTGCTGAATTTGATGGGTCGAACGACTACGTTAACCTGCCAGATAGTAATCACGACTATTCCGAAGGCTTTGCAGTAAGTATGTGGGTAAAACCAACAACATCTCCTGGTTTATACAGCTGGAACGCTTTCTTAAATATCGCTAACGGCACGTACGACGATGAAATATGGTTGGGATGGTATACAGGTTATGGGCTATTCTTTTATTCGACCGATAACTCTGATGGCAGTAACTACCAAGACATTTATGACGACCAAGAATTGTCTGAAGATGTGTGGACTCACTGCATTATCAGTATCGACGAAGATGGCTACGCGACCCTCTACCAAGATGGAGTAGCAACAGAAAGTAACGTCTATGTAAGTCTGCCAGGAAATGCAAATCGTACGAGTATCTTTCTAGCCGATTCAGTTTGGGACGAAAATTTCGCCGGTGTTATGCAGGACGTTCGCCTCTACAATCGTCCTCTACTCGATACCGAGATCGATGAACTTTCAGGTATAGAGGAAGCTACGAATGGTGTGCGAATCATAAGTTGGACTGAGGTACCCAACCCTTAGTGCATGCCTAGTATTTATTTACTCAATCGTCGTGTTTAAGAAGGTTGTCGGGATGTGAATTGGGTGGAAGTTCGGTAGACTTCATCGACCAAGCGGTAGTCGCTGTGGAGCCTCCGTCGTTGTATTGCTGGGTATGATTTGTGGCAACGTAGACGACCGTTTAAGGTGCGGCGGTGTGCACATCCGCGGTAGGAAACGGACCGAGGCTAAAGTGCGTCGGCGTGAAACAACGACGCTAGTTAGGCATCCCTCCCACGTAGTTAAGTATGCCCCGCTGAGGAGGGGCTTATGGCACCGTATTCACAGTGAGTAATGGTGCTAGTAGGCCTAGCTGAACAACATCTCTAGCCAGATATTGTTTTACGTTCCCAAAAGTTGACTGCGATAATATTTTTGCTAACCCTGAATGTGGGCTAGCCGGTCAGGAAAGAGAGGTCAAGACAGCGTGCAGCGTCATCAATAACCTCTTGAGTCAGCTCATTGAGCAACACTCGTACTAACCTCCTTGAATTCAGTGAGCAGCTTGGAAGCTGTCTTCTGAACTCGCTCCAGCGACTTCAATAGCAGCTCCTGGTCACCCGAGTAGAGCTGGATGTAGTCGGTAGACTGCTCCAGGGCATTCTCCAGACCAGCTGCCTTAGCAACCACATAAGCTACTGCTTCGGCTTCTAGCTCACGAACAACCTTCGAAAACTGCTTCCTATCTTCACCATGATGGAGCCTCTCATGGGCAACCTCATGGACAAGCACAGCAAACTCTTCGGCAGGACAGAGTCCCGTCCGAAGACAGATAGTACCTCCCTTGGAAACACCTTCTGCTCCGCCCAAGCATTCCTCATAGCTTAGCTCGATGCCTCGCTTGCTCACGACTTCGTGAAGCTTGCTGAGCCATTCGCCCGGCTCACCTTGAACACGAGCCATCTCGGGTAACTCTTCACCTTCAGTCTGAGAAACATCAAAGACATGAACGGCCCGAAAGCCAAACAACTCTTTATCTTCTTGTTGCTCTTCCTTCTTGCGAATAAGAGAAGCGAGTATGCAAATCCCTTTCTCGCCCTTCTTGACCATCCGTCCACGTTTCTTCCAAGCATTGAAGCCGGATACCAGCGTGGCGGTAGGAAACTGTCGAGCAATCAGCAGGCAGTTACCAAACGAGTAGTTGTACAAACTGCTCATCATAGTGAGATACTGCTTGAGCTGGTCGCTTTTACCAGCCGCCAAGGAATCAGCGAGTTCGGTAATCGCCTTTTCCGACAAAGCTATTGCGTCGTTTTTCTTCATCACATCTCTCCTTCCTCCAACAAGTGGAGATTCAGGGAACAAAAAACCGTAAAACTGCTGCACGCCGCTTGCCTCATACAGAAGTCTTAGAAAGACCTCTCCACGAGAGAGCGACGACGGTTGATTGCCCTCACTGCGGTTAAACCAACAGTGAGGAAAGTGTCGAAGAACGAACTAAGGCCAGAATATCATTGGGCAAATTACTAAGACAATTTTTCTTTGCTTCGGGCTGTTAACCGCTGCTGGCTTAGTTGTTAACTTGGAGCCGGAAACTCGACTTCAATGAACCAACAACACGCAGAGTCAAGGAGAAGTCTTTACCGTAGGCAAAGCAGCGGCGGAAGCAGCAGGCTGAAGCGGCCCTTTACCTGCGTGATAGAATCAGGGTCAGTTGAGAGAGAAGAGCTAAACTGGTTCCGCGTAGTCACACTGAGAGCGATACTCTCAGCGGGCAGCATCAATGAGCCCGTCTACTTGGAACACGTGAGATGAAGCCGAAAGGCTAGAAATCGAAATGTGTAAGCCAACGCCATAGAGCCATTACAGAAAGCAAGAGCCCAAACAGAATCGCGGGCACTTCCGACCGGTGTGTTCGTCGATGAAGCCGTTTCGTGGCAAGCAATATGGGATCTTCTGAATGTCTATATCTACGTTCCACTCTGGCAGTTTGCCATGGCTGACAATCCTATTCAACTAAATCTACTCAGATG
>CAYGQU010000071.1:0-9754 GCA_964352045.1 uncultured Planctomycetaceae bacterium | reverse complement strand
TGACACACCGAATTTAAATTACATCGACTAGAACCGAATTGCCGCCACGGGTCATTCGGCGGGGGGGAATGCAGCGATTCGAGGGGCGAGTTATTTTGGAAAAAGAGCAATCAAATCGGGGAAGCGTAGCAAGCTGCACTCGGTCTACGTTTCGGGTTATGTGCTAACGCTTCTCGACGAAGTTTTAGTCGATGTTCGATCCAATGTTGGTATTAGCTATGCGCTATACGACGAAGGAGCTTACCGAAATGAACTAAAGCACGGCGACATGCGAAACGCCCCCGAAGCCCTTCGGCTTGTAAGGTCGAGTTCAAGCGAAGAGGCTCAGGTTGAATCGGTTGAAATAGGTCGCTTTTATGGAAAAAGTAAGGATCGCAACCTCCGAATTGTTCACAACGAACACTTACTTCATCCCTTTCAGCCCTATGATATTAGTGCAACAGCCAATCAAATCGAATACTTTGAAAAAGTATTCGATCTCGATCCAAGCGTTACAAGCAAAGATCAAATTTGGTATTGGAAAGAACTCTTGACGCTTCTTTCTGCCACTGCTGCTTTGGTTTCACTCGTACCCATGGCGAGCCTACTGCTTTGTGTTCCCTTCTTTAATCAGCTTGTCCACCCCCTTCCTGAAGCCCCCAGCAAGCCTGAGGGGAAGGGTAAGATTATCTTCTGGTCTCTTTTTGCTATCTCGGCATTAATCGCTTGTGTGACTTATATTCCTCTTGCCGAGTTGTCTCAAAAAATCTTTGTTGATGCTTCGTCGCGTAATCAAACTTGGTTTTTCCCGCAAAGAATGAACAATGCGGTCATGCTCTGGGCGTTATTGAATGGCACATTAGGGTTTGTGATGATTTTTCTAACCTACTTTTTGCATAGTAGGCACCATGGAGTGCGCATTGCAATGTGGGGGATGTCAACCACTTTTGTTGAATTACTTAAGACGTTCATGTTGGCATCGAGCCTGTTTTTATTCTTCTTTGGGCTGTTGTTCACGGTCTACTATTTGTTTCATGTTGATTATCGTTTCGTTTTCTTTGGTGCTCGATACTTTCAGCCCGTGATGTTCGTCTTTTTGTTGATGTACGCCCCTTTGCTGTTTGTCTTCTTTCTTTCGAATTCACTGCGAGTGAACGGTGCAATGCGTTTTGCAGGAGAGTCAGAAGGGAAAAGCATGCTGCGGGCGGGGTTGGCAAATACGCTTGGCCTCATCCTGATCGTTATTGTGCAGTATTCTGTCTTGGCCGTAACAGGAACTGTCTATTGGACAGATGGCTGGCTTTATGTGAACCTGCTTTTTGCCGTCGTGCCAATTATGTTTATCTTACCCTACTTCAATCGTTATTTTTTCCGGTTAACGGGACGCATTTATTTGGGCCCCCTGACCACTTGTCTTATCTTTGCCATGATCCTGTTGTCGAACACGGTATGTTACACACCACTTTAAGTAAGCTATTTTTTGTCTTCTCTCTGAGCGTTCTCAGTTGCCTAGTAGCTTGCGCAGCCGATTGGCCTGATAAAGGAGCGTATGAATTCACTGAATGGGCTGGACCCTCGTTGGGTGTTCATTACAGTATCCCCTTGGAAGCTGATGCCACCACGCCCATCTTAGTCGTGATTCCTGGTGCGAAGCGAAATGCCGATTTCTATCGAGATGCGTGGCACGACTTGGCGATGGCCAATGGCTTTATTGTTTTAACAGTCCAAGCACGAGAAGCTGATTTTCCCACAGAATATGACTACAACGCAGGTGGAGTCATTAACGAGAAGGGCAGCCAACAGCCTGAAGAACGGTGGCTCTTCTCCGCGATTGAACCTCTGTTTGATCACTTCAAAAAAAAGTTTGGTTCACAACGCTCGGGTTATTTGCTGTACGGCCACTCAGCAGGGGGAGGATTTGTTCATCGCTACCTGCTGATGAAACCAAAAGCAAGAGTCGATCGAGCGGTTGCAGCCAATCCTGCTTTCTTTACTATGCCAAACGATAAAAGCAACTATCCTTTTGGTCTTGGTGGAATGAATTGGTCCACGAGTCCCTTTGAAAATTGGTTCGATAAGCGTTTAGTAATTCTACTGGGCGACTTAGACCGGGGCCCGCGAACGAGGGAACTTAGCAATGGACCCCAAGCCCGCGCCCAGGGGCCGAGCGTACTTGCCCGTGGACTGGAGTTCTTTCGGGAGGCGTTAACGGTCGTTGACCAGCGTTCGACAAAACTCAACTGGAAAATTGAAATAGTTCAGCATGTTGGGCATAGCAATACTCACATGGCTGCTCGTGCCGTTCCGTATTTATTTGCCGATTAGTTTCCTGAGACAATCCTTTAACAGGTAATGAAAACTGCTAGCAAAAAAGCGAATTTGGTTAATAAAATTAGGGGCAGGGAATTAACGCCCAATCATCGTTATTAAGCAAAAGAAGCAAGACACCACCAGTCCAAGTAACTGTTACTCAAGGGGCCATTTCGGGCACCAAGCACTTAACTACTTCCCGAAATTGTCCGTTTTGGCTCTTACTTGTTGGCAAAATAACTTGCACACGTCGCTGCTTACGGTTTATCCTACTTGAGCAGGATCTATGCCGGTGCCAATAGACGCTCTAACAAGATTCTGCTTACCTTTCTCATCACAAGATCTTCTTCACATGTATTTTGACGGTTCTTACTGTCACAAGGAAAGCGTACTCATGAATTCCAGAATGTTGTTTCCAGTTCTTTTATGCTGCGCGATCATCGCCAGTTTCGTGACAAGTAATCCAACAGCGCAAGCCGCCCTCATCACGGGTGACATTGCCATCATAGGTGTCTACACGGATGGCACCTCGAATGATGCTACAGGTGGTGGTGACTCATTTGCATGGGTGCCGTTGGTTGATCTTGCCCCGGGCGAAGTGATTCATTTCTCCGATGCGGGATATTTTACAGGCACGACCTCGTTCAATGCAACCGAAGGACTATTGACTTATACGGTGCCTGTTGGTGGTATTAGTGCAGGTGTTGTTCAAGCTGCATCAAACGATGTCGCACCCAATGACTTGAGCCTTCAGGGTCTAGCAACCGCTGGCACGGGATACAGCACCGGTCCTTCCGCCTACTCTGCTGGAGGGCACGTTAATCTTTCGGGCTCAGGAGATCAGCTTGTTGCCTTTCAAGATTCTGACTTGAACGACGTCGCTGGATTTTCACCCTTGTTTGCAGTGAACATGGCGTCGGATAACTGGACGCCTGGCGTATCGATTGGTGATTCTAATCAAACGAACCTTTATCCTGGCTTGACCGATGCTGCAAATGCGGTTGCGGTCGGTTCAGGGGCTGGTAACCAAGATGAGTTTGATAATGCGCGCTACATAGGAATCACATCGGGTACACGCGGAGCCTTGCTTGCTGCGATTGCTGACGCAACTAATTGGGAAAAGACCGATGATGCCCAAACAGCGCCTACAAGAGATTGGTCCACCAATGGAGTTGCACAGTTTAACGTCTTACCTGTTCCCGAACCGTCTACAGTTTTGATGACTTCTTTGATGCTTATTGGCTTTAGTTCCGCAGGCTCACGAAGCCGAGCAAATTAATTTGCTTTTTTGCTTATCCACAGGAAACAAGCTGGGTAGGCAAGTGCAAGGACGGTTGATTTTATCGTTTCCATAATTGCAATTTAGGTCGAAGAAACTATGTTGAGTAAATCTTCTAGGCGATGCAAGGTGGCTTTTACGCTGGTTGAACTCTTAGTAGTGATTGCCATTATTGGAATTTTGGTGGCGCTGCTCTTACCAGCCGTTCAGGCTGCTCGGGAGGCATCGCGTCGTTCGGCTTGCATTAACAACCTGCGCCAGCTTGGCGTCGCCTTGATGAACTATGAAAGTGGCCAAGGAGTTTTTCCACCAGGCGACGTACGCACCCGAGAAAATAACGAATTGAAATCCTTATCGAGTTGGGTGACCCATCTTCTACCCTATGTTGAAGAGGCAAATCTTCACTCGGAGATTGACTTTGACGTAGCTTACTACGAGCAGCCTACTTTTGATGAGAACGATGAGAATCAATCGTTTCATCATCGCTACTTCAAAGTCTTTGAATGCCCCTCGGATATTAGTGGTAGTCAACTTGATTTGGTACGAAATGCAAGTGGCGTTGCCCGTTATGGGGCTAGAGGAAATTATACAGGCAACGCAGGATACGCGGGTGAGACGAGTGGCATTTGGGCTCGAGATATTTACTGGCAACAAAATGGATTAGTTACACCTGATCCCGAAGGTCTTTTACTCAAGAATCCTGCCTTTGGCACGCAACGGCGATCGGCGTTGCGTGGCTTTGGCCCGTTTATGGTCAATCGTCGACTCAAGGTAGGGCAAATTACCGATGGATTAAGTAAAACCGTTGGGATTAGTGAATTGGTAAAAGCGCCCGGCAATGATACGCGGGGTGTTTTGCACTGGGGACCTGGTGTGCTTTACTTACACAGTTCGGCGCCCAATAACGAGTTGGATGATGTGACTCGCTTTTGTGACAATCAACCCGACGCTCCATGCGACGACTCGGGAACAACTTTTGGTTACTTTAAGCAAATTGCGCGCAGTCAGCATCCGGGTGGCGTGAATGCAACTTTTATGGATGCAAGCGCTCATTTCATCTCGGATACCGTTGACCCTGAGGTTTGGGCTGCAGCATCAACTTTTGATGGCGAAGAATATATCCCCGGCGATTTGTGATTTAATCTATGTTACTTGAGCCATATAACGACATTTCTTTTTTGATCAAAACTCTTTCTATAACTCTTCAAACACAATGCACAACCACGGCAATTTGTCGTGAAGGAATTACACCATGACACAACAGCTTCGATTTCCACTCTATCGTTTGTCACTTTATTGCGTAGCCCTTGCTTTGGCGATCTTCATTGCTTCGACTTCAGTTGCGGTTGATGTTCCACTTAACTCTAGCTGGTTACTCAACGCAGGTTCGAGTGCTACAGGTGGCAATACGGCACAGCTATCGAGCAATTCGGCGTCTGGTTATACCTACCTAGGACAGGGAACCACTGGTAATTTTCCCGACGCGTCGGCTCCCGATTCGAGAACCTATCCGAAAGTTTACAATGAATTCTCAACAGTTGATTTGAGCGCTATTGGTAGCACACTTTCAATGACGTACGACATACTTTGGTTGACCGAGTCTCCGTCCAACGAATCGCAAGATTGGAGATTTGGTTTTGTAAGTTCTAACGCGAATGGTGGATTAGGGACCACCGTGGGTGCTAACTTTGATATCGGGAATTTAACGGGTACGACCTACTACGAATTCGCGGTTGATCCTGAAATCAATCCGACAAGTACCGACAGTGGGGTTCCTGCTGACGACATGGACTTTGCCTTTACGGCAACAAATAACTCACAAAGTATTTCTGGCGTGGCAACGGACTACGCTCGGATTGCTCAAAGCCAAAACGACCCCTTCAATACAGGGGCAAATGTCGATGGGGACTACAATGATGACCAAAGTGTTGACGCCGCCGATTACACGGTTTGGCGTGACAATCTAGGAACTGCTACCACCTTGCCAAACGACACAACACCCGGCAGCGTTGATTCGGTTGACTATGACATTTGGCGTGATAATTACGGCGCCTTTGATACCGAAGATATCGTTGCTTTCAATGACATAACCGATACGCATCGTGTTTCTTTCTCACTAACAAGAGTTGCGAATGGTTACGATATGCAATTTGATTGGACCAATCTTGATCGTCTTGTAAACGGAGTTAATCCAACGATTACTCACACGACGACAATTTTAACTACGGATCTCAGCACAAGCTCCGACCCTTTTGGCTCTGCAACAATTGCAGCAGGCGTTACCGAGTGGGATCGTTTAGGGTTTTTCATCAATGCTGTTGATAATCGTGTCACGGGAGGCGACTTGCCTTGGGAATATGTCCTATCTAACGTGAGTGTAGACACAACAGGTGTTATCTCGTCAGCATCCAGCGCGGTTTCGGTTCCTGAACCAGCTACAGCCTGTCTCTTGGTCTTTAGCCTGTGTGGGTTAGGGATTTGCCGACGTTAGTTCAGGGCCCTTAAATTTGGTTGAACTAGTAGCTATCTAACGCAAGCTATCGATCGTTTTGTGCAGAAAGCTGTCTCGATCTAGTAATGAAGAGGTTACTCATGCACCAGCAGCTTGATGCTACTGAGCCTCATAAGCGATGCTTGCTCACACTCGTGGTTACAGTCGTCATTGCTTTGCTAACCCCAAGGCTAGCCGTGGGGTTAGCACCTGGTGATATTGCGATTATCGGCTATCACAGCAATGGGGCTACGACTTCGACCACCGAAGGAGATGCGTTTGCTTGGGTCCCGCTGGTCGATTTGCCAGCAGGCGAAGTGCTTTATTTTAGCGACACCGGTTATTTTAGCTCTGAAGTTAGCACCAACAACGGCTTCGGCGGCACGGGTGGTGGGACGGATGGAGTCGTACAATTCACGGTGCCCCTTGGCGGCATACCATTTGGACAAGTGCAAACAATTGGCAACCCAATTAATCCGACCCCAGCGCCTTATTCTCAGCCAACTAACGCCTACATCAATGCAACGGGAGCCCTAACTTCAAGCACCATTAATTTCTCAGGTAGTGGTGATCAAATAATCGCTTTTCAGGATAACGACTTGCTCGATACGGCAGGTTTTGAACCTCTTTTTGCGGTCAATGGAGCTTCCAGTAGTTGGACATCGGGCGTTGCTAGCGATCGCAATCAAACGAATCTCTATCCAGGCTTATTGGATGGTTCGACGGCGATAGCGTTAGGAGAGGGGCCTGGTTCGCAACAGGCATACGACAATGCTCGATACAAGGGAACCGTCATCGGTTCGCGTTCTGAGTTGCTTGCCGAGATCACCAATCCTGCGAATTGGGACCGAACCAATGGCGTTAATGAGACTGGAAACATATTTCCCTGGATAACCAATGGCGTTTCTCAGTTTTTTACGAATGCAAATCCGCCAAGTCAACTTAAGATCCTAATGATAGGAAATAGTTATACACAGGGAAATGCATCTGCTCCTGCAACCTTTGAATATCTACAAGGTCTTTTTGATGCGAATACTAATCTTGATGTCGAGATCGTGAATGAATCTTTTAGCGGAGCATCACTAAGTCAACATGCTGATTCTGGAAGTGACGCGGTTGCTGAGCTTATCAATTCATCAGGAGAGTATGATTATGTCGTTCTTCAAGAAAGAAGCGATCGACCCGCAAGAGCAATGAAGTTTGGTGGTGGCGAACTTAGTGGCCTAAACAATGGAGGCCCTGTCTTAATTGACGACTACATTAAAGTACACCAACCGCAGGCCGAGGTCATTCTCTTTAATAGTTGGGCACGCCATCCCAGCCTTGAACCAGCCAATGATGACGATCTTGCAACCTATTTCAACAACGATCCTGTCGAAATGCAGAATTTCACCAACCTTGGCATCGAGCACATTATCACAGGTAGCTCCCTAGGTGATTTATCCGATGTAGCTTCAACGGCCGATATCGGAAAGGCTTGGCAAGAATGGTACACAACGTACGGCTACGCTAACTTTGGCGCACTGCTACACGAATCGGATGGAACTCATCAAAATGACCGAGGTGCGTATCTAGCAGCTGCTGTTTTGTACGAAAAAATTACCGGTGAAACTGTTATTGGTAACGCTTATTCGGGTAATGTTACTGGAAACCTTGGTGGTAATCCATTTGTAACTCTTTTACAGCAGCAAGCCGCACGCTTTGGATCCGTATTGTTGCCTGGTGACTACAACGATGATGGTTCAGTAGATGCTGCTGACTATACCGTATGGCGAGATCATTTTGGTGAATCAGCAGGAACGCTCCCCAACGATTTCAATGGAGGAATGATTGGAACATCGCAATATGACACTTGGCGGGAGTATTATGGATCGAGCTTGCCAGCCGCTAGTGTGCAGTTATTCACTAGCATTCCCGAGCCTTCTGGAAGAATCGTTGCGTTTATCGGCTGTTTGTTTTTTTTCATAAAGCGAAATAATAGTTTTGCTTTACAGGCATTTACTACGGTGGAAATTCCAACTTCAAAAAATAGAAATTGATTTCAGCAATACGAATCGAGTTTTTCTCGCTTCATTCATTAATCAATGCTTTGCTCTTGTTCTATATTGACCCCACACCGTTGTCTTTCAGCGGCTCCTAGTAAACTCAGCGTTCTTAACGCATCGTTGTCGTAGTTAGATGTACCTACTGCCTCTGTGAGTTCGGGTAGTATCACATCGCGGAAAGACCAAACTTGAATTGGATTTTTTCCGAGATAATAGCGTCGGCTATAGGTTTGACAAAAATCCTCAAGCTCTTGAAAATCGCAACCATTGACGGCCCAGCAGACATAGATTCTTTGCACTTTTGAAGGGATTAAACCAACCGATTTATAGGTTCGATTGATTGCGGAGCGATAATTTTTACCTAGTGCATGATCGCCTGTTGGTTTTGCATTGACTCGGGGCGTGCCAAAGAATTTGCGATCAAACGCCATTTCCAAATTCGATATCGTAGGGCCAAAACCTGCGATTTTTACCGTTGTTTCGACATGGTATGTATTGCCCGTAGGTAGATGTAGGGCTAGTAAATCAAGCTGTCGGTTGTTGCCTGCTTCAACCTTGACATCGGTCATCGTGAAGCAATCCAAACAGTGACGAAAATAAGCTTCTACAATTCGTTCAGATGTGTTCAAAGAGCTTCCCAAGATAAAGGGTACAGAAGGTCAACAATGCCTTATGAATTGGCGACTCAGAAAAGCAAATAAGCAAGTTAATAGCAATTCTGCGATTGTCTACCTATTATAGTCAGCCTAAATTATTAACCAACTTTGACCTGCTAAGCGGCCATAGCGACCAAATTTAAGCTGTTCCGTTCGATAATTAGCATCTAGAGCCCTCCGGCAAACGAATGATCCTGAGAGATACCTAATTCGCCTGCTAAGATCATGATTATCAATTATTTAATGCCAGTGCATGGCGTACCGCTTTCGAGATCGTAGGGAAACGTTTTGAAAATTGCCGTTGTAGGCGCTGGAGTTAGCGGGCTCGTTGCTGCAAGATTACTTGCGTCAGCACATGATGTTACGCTGTTTGAAGCAGAAGACCGACTTGGGGGACATGCCCATACGCAGAATATCGAGGTAGTGAATCCAATAAAGTCTTCCGAGTCTGGCCAGCAAACCTCGGTTACGATCGACACAGGCTTCATGGTCTTCAACGAGCGGACCTATCCAAATTTCTGCCGACTGCTTCGAGAACTTGGCATTGAAGCTCAAGATAGTGATATGAGCTTTAGCGTACGTTGCGATCAAACTAAACTCGAGTACCAAGGAAGTTCGCTTAACGGATTGTTCGCTCAACGAAGGAATTTGATTCAGCCAAAATTTTATCACTTGCTAGCCGACGTCTTAAGATTCAACCGAGATGCGAGGGTGTTTAATGACCTCGTGGGAGCAAACGATCAAACACTTGGCGAGTTCCTTGCCATAAATCGGTACGGGCGTGAGTTTATTGATTCTTATCTTAAACCAATGACCGCAGCGATATGGTCGGCCAAGCCAAAAGAAGTCGAAGCCTTTCCTGCCAAGTTCTTGCTCGGGTTTTATGCCAACCACGGTTTGCTTCAAATCCGCGATCGACCCCAATGGCGTACGATTAGTGGCGGATCTCGACGGTACGTTCAGGCGATTTCGGAACCAATGCAAAATTCTATAA
>CAYGQU010000070.1:7785-9805 GCA_964352045.1 uncultured Planctomycetaceae bacterium | reverse complement strand
GTCTCCTGCTCACACACTATTTTCCGCCCATCGGTGGCCCTGGTACGCGCCGTATGCTGGGTTGGGTGAATGGCTTCTTGGCAGCGGGGCATCAGGTGACCGTCGTCACGCCCGAAGCCGAACCATGCGATCCCTACTATCAACCAGACGAAAAGTACGAAGGGGCTGCCGAAGTAATTTCGCCCAAAATTTTCGATCCGGCAAGATTGGCTCGTGGGGCAGATGAAAGCCCAACTTTTAAGCCACATGATGGATCGAATCCCCATCCAGCGAAAGCTCATGCGAAATCCGAAAAACGGGGCATGGCTGCGAGACTTCGGCCTTGGCTACTGCTGCCCGACCAGCGGCGCCTTGCCAATGGCCCCCTGATCAAAGCAGCGGCAGAAGCGATCATCCAAGATTCGGCCAAAGAGAGCACACCCGATCACGCAATCGTGCCAACCCTTGTGCTTACTTCAAGCCCTTACAGCAGCATCCACCTAGCCGGCATAAATCTTAAGAAACAATTCGGGGCGCAAATTACTTGGATTGCTGACTTTCGCGACGATTGGTTTCATCCGATCTTTTTTCCTCACCCCAACGCCCTCTACCGAGCATATAACCGTAGGCTCGAACGGTCCGTATTACAAAATGCCGATGGACTTTCCGTTGTGAGTGCTAAAACACTCGTCAACATTCGTAGCCGCCATCAAGCGATTTTTGAAGAATCGTTCTGGCAAGATCGGGGATCGGCCAAATGGCGATGGATACCCAACGGCTTCGATCCTACCGGCGTCGAGGCGATTCTCAACGAATCCGTTTCAGAACGTACCTCGGGCAAACCTATCAAACTCCTCTTTAGTGGCACTCTTTGGCAAAATCATTCGTTAGTTGCTTTGGTTAAAGCGCTTGACGAAGTGGCTGCTGAAACTGGACAAACCTTCGAGTTTGAACTCGCAGGACGTGTTATTGAGAAAATCCCCCAACCGGCTGATCCAAGCCGAGTCAAAATCATTCTAGCGGGCTGGAAACCTTACGAAAAATCACTCGCTGCCACTCGACATGCTGATCTGCTGCTGGTCCATACGGGCCCCGAAAGCCAGGACATTAAGATCAAAGTCTTCGACTCGGCTGCCGTGCGTCGACCGATGTTGGTTCTCGGCCCTGAAGACTCGGCAACCGTCCGATTGGTACGAGACCATGTTGCTGATCCGTTGATTGCCGACCAGGAAAACCAAAAAGCAATCGTAACCGCTTTGAAGCATTATCTAGCCTCGACCGATCTTTCAAAACATGCATTCAACGCGTTACCCGACGAATACAATCGACTAGTGCAAGCCGAACGATTACTCGAATGGGCACTGTCAATTGACCAGAAGGCAGACGAATGAACGAATCAAGTATCCCCTTAAGCAATGCTAATTCATTACCAGAATTGCCTAAAAGAATTCATGTAACGGGTCTTGCCGTTGATCCGGTCGATCGCGAGCAACTATTTGATTGGGTGATTGCTGCTGCCAAGCATGGCCGACAAGATCGCTTGCAACGAACAGTCGGTTACCTTAACGTGCATGTTGCGAATCTCGCAGCTCGCGACCGAAAGCTTCGTGCCTATCTTAACACGCTATGCAATTTGGTTTACTCCGATGGTAACGGTATCGGCCTGGGTGCCCGAATACAAGGAATGGCAGCCCCCCCTCGTATGACAGCTGCCGACTGGTTGCCCGAATTGCTGATTGCATTCCGCGATGCAGGGCTACGTCTGTTTGTCGTTGCTGGCAAGCCTGGCGTCGTCGATAAAGCGATTGAAAACATTTCGCAACGTACCGGCCCTCTCGGCCCCATCGCCACGCACGACGGCTATCTCGATGATCGAAAAACCAAACGTCTGATTGAACTAATCCATGAATTCAAACCCGATGTGGTGCTTGTCGGCATGGGTTCGCCGACACAAGAGCATTGGACAATTGACCATCGACTCGAAATCGAAGCCCCCGTTATCTGGCCCGTTGGCGCTACGTTCGATTATTTTACCGACGAG
>CAYGQU010000070.1:0-7775 GCA_964352045.1 uncultured Planctomycetaceae bacterium | reverse complement strand
TTGTCATGAATGGGCCGCCCGACTAGTAGCTGATGCTGGTCGATTGTGGAAACGTTATTTGCTGGGCAACCCTCAGTTCTTAATGCGAGCGCTCTGGTCAAACGACTACAAAGCAGAGTAAAACCTGTCGCATGGGAGTCATTGCCGAACAAGTCGCCGCTGCACAGGCCGGAACGAACAACCGGATTATCACGCGTATGCCCTCGGGCTGGGTCGTCGTCGGTGAATCGCTTTTTTTGCCTGGCTATTGTTTACTCCTGGCCGATCCCGTTGTGCCAACGCTCAACGACATGTCGCACGAAGTCCGAACGCAGTTTCTCTCTGACATGACAACGCTCGGCGACGCGTTGCTTAAAGTAACTAGCGCGGCACGGATAAATTACGAGATCCTCGGCAACGTCGTTACCGAATTGCATGCTCATCTCTTCCCACGATACAACGATGAACCAGAATCGTTGCGTTTGAAGCCCGCTTGGTTTTACGATTGGGATAAGGCTCCGAAGTACAACGAATCGCAGCACGGGGCATTGTACAGTGCGTTGCGAGAAGCTTTGAGTTAACCAAGAAGACGAGAAACACTAGCCGAGTCGATCATGTTATGCTGCAAAGCCTTAGGGCCGATTATTTTTTGGTTGACTAAGCCCTATTTCTCCAAGGGCGTGTCTCATAAGTAGCGATTCAACCAATTCAAAATATTCCTCCCCCAATAGTGGAGATAGGAAATAAGAAGCTGATGCCCTATGTACACCCTTTAAGAAGAGATTGCTATGAAAAACTACCTAATTGCTGGAATCCTTCTCAACTTGCTCGGGGCTATTAGTCAATGTAAAGCAGCAGACGAACCCTCCGTGATTGTTCCCGAAGGGGTTAATGTAGACAAGACAGCAACTAACGAACCCTTTATCGTGCCTCGTCCCGAGAAGTTCGTAACCGCGGTCGAGTGGGGCTCGCGACCTGATCCGATTGATGACGCAAGGCGGCATACACCAAAGCGTATCATGCTCCATCATGCGGGAGTATTATGGACCATAGATCGCGATCCGGTCACATTCATACGCAATATGCAATCGTGGGGAAAACGCCGGCCTCAGCTCGAAGAGCCCCCGCGGAACACCTATTGGCCTGACTTACCCTATCATTTTCTGATCGCACCCGACGGAACAATCTACGAAGGTCGGCCCGTAAATTATGAGCCCGAATCGAATACGCAATACGAATTGTCCGGATACTTGGGCGTCGAACTGATGGGTAATTTTGAAGCACAACGGCCGAGCCCCGAGCAGGTTCGATCGGCTGTTCGCTTGGTTGCGTGGCTCGTTTCAAAGTATGACCTGACTCTCGAAGCGATTACCACTCATGCCGGCGTGGCAAAAGGACAAACTAGTTGTCCTGGCCGTGACTTCGCTCGGTATTTTGACGAAAAAAATCCTCTTTTCAAATATTGGGTCAAGCAAGTAATTCAAGGCCAATCTCCCGAAATCTCACTTGGTAAACCGCTAGATAATGGCCCAACCGAATTGATCACCGAGACAAAATGACTAGATGCATGAACTGAGAGTCACGCTGAGAAGGCACGCTGAGAAGGTACTGTCGGGTGAAACCGTTTAGTTTGGCCTCGGGCGATTAAGTATCCCCGATCGAAGCGTTTCTCTTTCTCACACAACTTCAAATGCGTTTTCGTAGTGCTTCACAATGGTTGGCTTCTTCGCATCCATGGGCCAAACGATACTTACGACATCAAACCGTGCCGGGTGCTCAAGCAGTTCGTGTGTTTTTAGAAACGCCAAAGCCGAACGTGAAAGTCGACGTTGTTTCTCATCCGTAACCGCTTCAGCAGGACTTCCCGCCCGTTCATTCTTGCGTGCCTTGACTTCAACGAAGACGATCATACGACCATCGGATCGTTCATCAATCGTGATGATATCAAGTTCACCGAACCGGTTCCGTTTACCACGAAAGAGAATGCGATGCCCTTTGCGCCGTAAAATCCGAGCCGCGTAACGTTCACCTCGATCCCCCAGAGGACGTGGTAAAAAGAAACGTCGAATCGAGTAGGGAAGCCAATCCATAGTATCATCGTAATTGGTGATGCGAAGAAAGGAACCACAACGACTCGACCAGCACGACGAATATGGCCCTGGCTATCTTTCACAAGAAGAATAGAACGCGGATGTCGCGGATTTATGAAATTGTCGAGAATCTATTTTCTTCGTGACAAATCAAACGCAAGAAGACGGTTCTATGGCATTTGTCCGTTTCGATGCCAATTAGATTGATCCGCGAAGATTCTTTCAATCCGCGTCATCCGCGTTCCATTCTTCTAACGGTTTTCAGCCGCAAAAATTGAGCCACACAAATTGGCCATCGTGCTCATAGTGGTTCAACCTTTTCAATAAAAAAGCCGCGGGCTGCTGAGCAACCCACGGCTTTTAGTGGTTTCGTACCTACTGGCTACTTCTCTTTAGAGATTAGCCCTTCTTAACTTCGCGGCGGCGTTCTTTGAGTCGAACGGCCTTACCAACGCGGTCACGCAAGAAGAAAAGCTTCGCACGGCGGACGACGCCCGAGCGGGTGACTTCGACCTTGGCAATCTTGGGCGAGTGAACGGGGAACTTACGTTCTACCCCTTCGTTGTTCACGATGCGACGAACCGAGAACATTTCACGAGTGCCGCTGCCGTTGCGGGCGATTACAACACCGCTGAAAACCTGGATGCGCTCTTTGTTGCCTTCGAGGATCCGGGTATGCACGTCAACCGAATCACCGACTTCAAACTTGGGGAGATCATCGCCCGTTTTGAGGCTCGACTGTTCGACAAGTTCTAGGATTTGTTGTGACATAGCTGGTCTGGCTTCGTTAAAGGTTTAGCTTTGTCTGGTTTATTTTTTCTGCTTTTATGAACACTGCTCAGCAGGTTCACCAAGCTAAGGTTGATCATCTTTTGGTAGCAGGTCTTTTCTTCTTTCGGTCGTCCGTCGCAAGGCATCCGCTTCACGCCATTCGGCAATTTGCGGATGATTACCCGAGAGCAACACTTCGGGTACTTCGAGGCCACGGTATTCGCGGGGCCGAGTGTACTGAGCGTGCTCTAGGAGTCGATTGCCTCGGCTAAACGAATCCTCAATGCTGCTTTGTTCATCGCCAAGGACACCCGGCACAAGCCGAACGAGCGTGTCAATGATCGTCATCGCGGCGACCTCGCCCCCGTTAAGAACAAAGTCACCAATCGAAATTTCTTCCGGTTTGAGCAGATCAACAACCCGCTGATCAAACCCTTCGTAGCGGCCGCAGAGGATTAAAATCCGTCCGTCGGTAGCTAACTTATTGTTCGCTGTCTTGTAGTTCGCTGTCTCGTTATCTGCAATGCCGTTGGTCGATGGCTTATCAAGCACCTGCTCGACAAGTTCTTCAGCCAATCGTTGGTCGAAGCGACGTCCTTGTGGGGTCATCATCAACAGCCTACCCGGTTGGGCCATTTCTTGAACCGCTTCAACGGATTCGACAACCGGCTCGGGCTTGATCAACATGCCAGGGCCACCACCAAAGGGTCGGTCATCGACTTCTTTATGTTTTCCTCGGGCCCAATCGCGGAGATTGTGAATTTGGACATCGACCAACTGGCGGTCAATGGCAAGCTTCAACAAGCTTTGCGTAAGGTAGCCTGAGAAAATTTCGGGGAACAAGGTTAAAACGTCGAATCGCATCGAATGTGCCAGCTTAGTAGCCAGCTCCCATTGGTTGTGGGTGAATGCGAATCGGCCTTCCGACCGTTCCTTCTTCTGTTACTCGGTCTTTGCTTCTTCAGCAGGAGCTTCTTCTGCCTTAGTTTCCTCGGCAGGTGCTTCAGCCGATGCTTCTTCGGTTGCCGGAGCTTCTAAAGCAGGTGCTTCGGGCGTTGCAGCTGCTTCTTCAGCAGGCTCGTCGCTCTTTGGAAGCGAGGCAGGTTCGCCTGGATCAGGTAGATCAACTGGCATGGCAAGTTGGTCCAAAGCTGCTTTTTGTGCTTCTATGTGGGTGCCGTTGGTGCCGAACTTCTTGATGAGGATCGCACACTTTTCCGAAGGCTGAGCCCCAACACTGAGCCAGTAGTCAACGCGATCCTTCTTAAGGATTGCACGGGCATCGGCGTTCGTGATTTGTGGGTTGTAGGTGCCTAGTTCTTCTAGGACCCGGCCATCGCGCGGCGAGCGCTTGTCAATCGCACAAATGCGAAAGAAGTGGCGGTGGGCACGGCCCATCTTCTTCATGCGGATACGTACTGCCACGGTCGCTTTCTCTCCTACGGCCGCCCTAGCACAGTCCAGTCCGTTGCGTTTCAGCTTTGAGACGCGATTGCCGGGAACTGGGTCCCTAGGGCGAGGTCAATGAATAATATCGGAATTCGCAAGTATGGCGGTCTGGGGGGTGTTTCGGCAACCCCCTAAAATGCAATTCTCGACAAGGAATTCTCGTTTCGGAACGGGTAGGCTAGCAAGTTGGAGTGAACAGTAGGTCCAATCATTAAAACTTGCCAAAGCTGCCGCCAGAAATTGATCGCACTTTGGGTTGAAGGTAGATGAATATCGGCAGATATAACGTAGAGACTGACTGCTAGCTCAACGTTTTTTCTGTTTTTTAAGCAGTTTTGCCTTCTTGAGACGCTCTTTTTGGGCTTTAGCACGCTCTTTGGCGGTTAACCGCTTGCCCGTGTGTTTTTTCTTATTGGCAAGACCCCCGTCAGGATTTTGCATCATGCTCGCTTGGACCTCTTTCATCATCTTCATCCGATCGCCAGCCCCTTTGCCTGCCATGGCGGTCATCATGGGAGCAATTGCGTCGAATTGCTTAACCAATTCATTGACTTGGCTTGGCTCAACGCCCGATCCCTCGGCAATGCGGCGGCGGCGGCTTTGGTCGATAATCTTCGGCTTGCGGCGTTCTTCCATGGTCATCGAGTGGATGATTCCTTGGAGCCGCTTCAAATCTCCCTCGGCGTCAAGGCCGTCCAAATCGCCAAGCATGCTGCCCATGCCTGGCAACATTCCAAGCACCTTTTTCAACGGCCCAAGTCGCTTGATTTGCTGCATTTGCTTGAGGAAGTCATCGAGCGAGAACTCCCCTTTGGCCAGCTGCTCTTCCATCCGCCGAGCTTCGTCCTCGTCGAATTCTTGTTGGGCTTTCTCGACAAGCGACATGATATCGCCTTGGCCCAGGATGCGCCCTGCCATTCGTTCGGGATGGAATTCTTCAAGGTTTTCGAGATGTTCGCCAGTGCCCATGAACTTGAGCGGGACACCCGTTACCTCTTTAACCGAGATCGCTGCCCCACCTCGGGCGTCGCCATCGAGCTTCGTCATAATGACCCCATCGAGCTCGAGCGCTTCGTTGAACGCCTTGGCGCTATTGACGGCGTCTTGACCTGTCATGCCATCGACAACAAGGTAAACTTGGTCGGGCGAACACTTTACATCGACGCGCTTGAGCTGCTCCATCAACTCATCGTCAATATGCAGTCGGCCTGCCGTATCGAGAATAACGGTATCGGCCCCCAGTTTTTTGGCCTGCGTTACAGCGGCGTTGCAGACTTTTACGGGGTCTTGGGTATCACGATCGGAAAAGACCGGAATTTCGAGTTGCTCGCCCAGCACATGCAGCTGGTCGATTGCAGCCGGTCGCTGAAGGTCAGCAGCCACGAGCAACGGCTTTCGGCCTCGCTGCTTGAGCAATCGTCCCAGTTTGCCACAGGTGGTCGTCTTGCCCGAGCCCTGAAGCCCACACATCATCAGGACTGTAACCTCTTCGTTCCCTTTGAGGTGGAGCGAATGATCGACGGGCCCCATTAGGGCGATCAACTCTCGGTGGACAATACCGATGACTTGTTCGCTTGGACGAAGTGATTTGAGGACTTTTTCACCAAGTGCTTCTTCCGAAACCCTTTTCATGAAGCCAGTTACGACTTCATAGCTAACGTCCGCTTCAAGCAGCGAGCGCTCGACGAGCTTGAGCCCGTCACGCATGTTCGATTCGCTTAGCTTTCCTTGTCCACGCAAGGTTTTGAACGCAGAACCAAGGCTTTCTTGCAGGGCATCAAACATGTGAATAATGAATCAGTGGCTAAAGGGCAGGGTAGGAGATTAAGCCTAACAGTCTACGACAGCACGCCCCCCCGAGACAACAGGCGGTTTGTTGTCATGCTCCTCCCATGGAAATGGCTAAGAACGAAGAAGAAATTGGAACACTGGAATTTTTTAGCTTTCCTTTGCCAAAGCGATCATCACAAAGTTATCCCCCTAGCCGCATGGTCTGGCTATACTTGCAATAGCTGCATGAAGATTTTCAAAGCAGGCAAACGAAATTCAGGAGCTATGCTATGCCGGTCGCAATGGAACTGTCGAGGATCATTATCAGTGAGATCAACGACCAGCAAGTAATCTATCTCAAAGAGATCGACGGCGATCGGACTTTCCCAATTCTGATTGGCGTGTTCGAAGCGACCAGCATTGACCGGCACGTCAAGCAAATCGAAACACCTCGACCACTGACTCATGACTTATTAGTCGCAACCGTCGAAGCAATGGGTGCTGAATTACAAGACGTCGTCATTACCGAACTGCACGAGCATGTTTACTATGCCAGTCTACGCGTACGACACGAAGGGGAACTCATTGAAGTCGATGCACGCCCTTCAGACGCCATCGCTGTTGCGATGACCTGCGACCCGCCGCTACCGATCTTCGTTGCCGAAGATGTACTGAATGATGTGATGCAAGAGCAGAGTGGTGAGTGATCGCTTGCGGTCAAACCTTAAATGATACGTCACCAAAAAATTTGCTAGGTGCCGAAAACGCCCAGAGCGGAATCGTCAATTCGCTTTTTAAGCCTCTTGGTATCCCTCTCCGGATGCTCGCGATTCCGACTCCTAGACGATTGAAGTCACAATGAGCTGTTTGATTGACTCATAGGATGATACGCTTGCCAACAGTGGCAGCGTAAAGTTTTAATCTCTATGCTTAGAAGCATGCAACTCGCTTCGACCACCATTGACGATACCCACGCCGAAGCGTTCGGGGCTTCCTACACACGTTTGAAATTATCGGCGGCCGATTCTTATTGGCTCGATGCGGGGCTCAACGCGCTGTGCGGCTACGGCACGAGTGTCATCGGCTGTGATTGCGAGATTGGCGTGGAGCGAATCGATCGTACTAGCTCGACCGCATCGGTCTTAGCCTTTTCCTTCACTAGCAAGCAACTCGCCCGGGCGATAGCGAATCGGGTTGGCCAGTGCGTGCTGACTTGTCCGACACTCACAATCGAAGATGGATTGCCTAATGCAACAGAGCTGACGCCACTAGGCGACCATCTTCGTTTCTTCGGCGATGGCTATGCGGTGCGAGAGGCTCAGGGCGAGAAGCTGGGGGCGAGTGATTGCTGGGTACTGCCAGTTATGGAAGGGGACGTTTCGTTGCCAGCAACGATTGGTATTGAGCGAGGCATCGCCGGAGGGAATCTCATCCTGCAAGGAAAAGAGCAGGCGGCGACACTGACTGCAGCTCGGCGGGCGGTTGAAGCAATTGCTTCGCTGCCGGGGGTGATTACCCCCTTCCCAGGTGGTGTTTGTCGCAGCGGTAGTAAAGTCGGTTCGCGGTACTCGAATCTGATTGCTTCAACCAACGAAGCGTTTTGTCCCTCATTACGAGATCAGGTCGATAGCAAGCTCCATCTCGAAGCGACAGTTGCTTATGAGCTTATCCTCAACGCGATCGACGAAGTATCGCTGCGTGCTGCCAAGCGAACTG
>CAYGQU010000069.1:0-9903 GCA_964352045.1 uncultured Planctomycetaceae bacterium | reverse complement strand
ATTTCACGCAACTGGGGCCAGACTTCCTTGTCAGCCACCACTCGTTTTGGTAATTGCGGCGAGGCACGGCGATCCCATGCGTTGTTGTTTAGCCCATCGATCCAACCCGGATCCCCTGCAAAGTCACTCGGTTGGCTCGGTTCGCCTTGCGGCGTGAGTTCCCATTGCTTGGGTTGCGAAGCTTTGTAGATACCACCGTTCGCTTCCCAAGTGACATTGCCACCTTTGGCATAAACTCGCGTGCTTAATGTCGGTGTCTGATTCAATAAATCAAGTCCACTCTTGAAAGCTCGGTCTGCCTCGATTGCTACAGGCAAGCCAGGATCAATCGTAAGCTCACATCGAGCACCATCAATCACTAGTGATAACTCAACGGCTTCTTCCTCACTAAGATTATGTAGCAGAACATGACCATGTGACAAATCGATCACAGGAACAAAAGTTTCGCTCTTGCTTGATTCATCCGAATCATCACGCCTGCTCGATTCGATTTCTATAATTGCCTCACTATAATCGACTAATTCGATAAGCAATATTTTTCCCAGACTCAGGGTCGGCCTATAAGTGGGCATCGAAACAATTCGTTTGCCAACAGGAAGCTCTTCGTCTAACGACACACGCGACCAGACTTCAGGTTGCTCCTCTACCACTAATAACGATGTCTCGGGACCTGAAAAAATTAGTTTCATTGGTTCGGGCTGCAATAGCTCTGACAATGAAGGGTCTTCGCTCAAGGCTGCCGTATCACTTAAATCCACGACGCTTGCACCATCCATAACCTCCGAACGATTCGAGGAAGGTTCGTCAACTACTTCATCCGCAACAGCCTCGGAAGTAGGCGGCTCGACTTCGGCAGTAATCGCTTCGAGAACCTCAGCTTTTGTCGTTCGTGTGTTCGAATCTTCGATTTTTCCAGTTTGGCTTTCTAACAACCCACTGCTACTTTCTGAATTTCCCGAGTCTGCCGTTAGGTCCGAGTCAAGATCCGCACTTGGTTGTTCATCCGTAGCAGTTGAATCTGTGTCCGGGCCCCTGTCCTGTGACGCCAACTGGGAAGCATCCTGGGTCGTGTCCATGACTGTCTCTTCCCTAGCTGTGTCCGCAGCAACGACCTTCGCTCCGTCCCCGTTGTTACTATCTTTTCCAGAAGGACCCAGGATGAGAAAGGCGGTCGTTCCTAATAGTAGCAACGAGGCAACAGCCGGTGCCCAACGCAACCAAGCCGTTCGAGCTTTTTCGCGCGCTCGCTGTTCAAGCAGGTAGCTCGGCAAATGAGACCCTTCCTCTGCATTGGCATCGGCTGCTTGTTGCTCGGCATCTGCCGTTGCAGCACCCGTTGCTTGATCCCTAGGAGGCGATTCAACTCGCACCTGAGTCGCTTCTTGTAAAATATGCGGGAGCCATTGCATTCGCTTAAGCGTATCGAGATCGATATCGCCATTTCCACTGAGCACTAACTTGAGAGCATGGTGTGCCGATGCAGCCTCGGCTAGCATCATTTCCGAATCGAGGCAGGCTCGTTCAAAGTCGGCGACGTTTTCATCCGGTAACGTCCCATCAAGATACTCAGCCATTGTGTTCGGATCATCGACTGGACCACCCCCGAGCACTTCAGGAACTCCCACCTGGGGCCTACGCACCACGTCTCCTGTTCGGTGAATAAGCTCGGTCGCCAATTCACTCGCTTCGATTTGTTTTTTAAGCTCTTCTTGCTCTTGGGGTGAAAGGACTCCATCCATGTAAGCCAACAAAGTTCGGAGAGTCAGTCGCATTTTATTCGCCTCATCAACACCACGGAGTGAAATTTGCAAGACCTAATAAATGGTGAGTTATTTGGCAACGGCCAAAAAGTGTGTTCTTAATCACCTCTATTTAGTTAGTGCGAATGTCGTTGATGATCCGTGCAAGAAAAACTCAACTTGTCAAAAAAATTGGGTTTTACCGACTCTGCTAACAGAAAAACTCCCCCTAAATTTTGCCAAACAGGCACATCCGGTAGTGGGTAGCGCGGCAGAAAAATTCTTTTTCAATAGTCGGCGTAAGGACTTACGTCGGAACCTTAACCAAATCGTTTGTCGCTTTGCTAGCTTTCGATAAAATACTGGTGGTGTAAGCCTCCTCGCTGGGGTCTTATTTGGTCTATTAACCCAACTGAAACCGATCATGCCGACGATGACACCTGGCCATTATCGCCAACGAATGCTTTTAGCTTGCGCTTCTCGCGAAGCGGAGGGGTACCTCGAACTCGGGATGCCCTCGCAAGCCCAAAGGGTTCTACAGCGACGTGGCAAATTGGTTCATGCCAACGCTCACGCTTGCTATTTGCTGGGAGAGTCTTTTCGCGAAATGGCCCGTTACGCCGAAGCGATCATTCCGTTGCAACGCAGTGCCTCGCTCCAACCCGAGGATGTCGATACATGGCTAGCTCTAGGCTGGTGCTTCAAACGATCGGGCGAATTGCGTCTTGCAACCGAAGCCCTTGAAGCAGCGATTCTACATACGCCCAAGTCAGCTGTGCTGCATTACAACCTAGCTTGCTACTACAGCTTAGCTGACCGTCGGCTCGATGCCCTCAGGCAACTCAAACGGGCACTTGACCTCGACCCCTCGTTAGTCAACCTAATCGACGAAGAAGATGATTTCCGCATGATGCGATCTGACGTTGGCCTACGGATGCTTGTCAGCGCATATAGCTGAATCTATTTTCCTACTAAAACAGCACGGGAAAAAGAGACGGAGCCTGCCAAACATGTTGACAGACTCCGTTACTCTAAAAGGGGGTCGGTTTGAATCTTGGCGTCATTGCTTCAGCCCAGACTCTGTATCAGTTTCTCAATACTTGAATTCAACACCGGTTTGCAAACCGTGGAGCAAGATTGAGTCGTTGGAATCAATATGACTTACCAATTCGGCGTTAGCAAAGTTTGCCGGAATCTGCTCAACCGCTAACGCAACGCCTGACATTGAGATCAGACGATAGGCTGCCGTAAGACGGCAGTTGCAACTAACTTGGTAGCCAACCCCGGTGCGAAGCTCACCTAAGAAAGCAACTTCGCTTTTGCTTGATCGCACAGCAATGTCTCCGCCATCGACATCAAAGTAAACCTGGCCACCACCCCCTGCATAAAGGCGTTGGTAGACGTCGATTTGGTTTCCATAGATACCAAAGTTGGAGTCAGCAAAGAAATTCCACTTACAGCCAACAAGCCAGTTCATGCTACAGCCGAGTTGGAAACCAACCAGTTCGTTGTCAGCTTCTATATCATGGAACAGGTTATTGTTGTCATCCAAGGGGAACCCACCCGTATAATAAGAAGGTTCGTCGGCGTAGGTACCTGTGTTGGGGGTATCCGAGTCACCTGTCACTGTGGTGAATTGCACCGCATTCTGCCAGTTTTCATCAATCTTAACGTATCGGACACCCATCAATCCATTGATAAAGAAGCGACGTGGCGGACGGCTCGAACAACCGGTGTTACAACCTGTTCCACAGCTACCTGATCCACAACCATCCGAATAGCAGCCACCACCACCCATCCCGGAGGCCAAGCGTTGTGCACCAATGCCGGGAGATTCAACGGGGCATCCAAAACGCCAGAAGTTGAGTTCGAGGTTGTCAATTTCAAACGATTGGCGAGTACGAACCGCAAGAACACGAACATCGTTCGAGTTGCCTGCAACAACAGGATCACTATCATTGTAGTCAACCGGCATTTGATAATCGGTGTAATCATTCAGTGGACGGTCACCGGCAGCACCATCACCAGCACGGTCATACATTGCACCTGCATAGTTTTGCATGCCGTAGATGCGATAGTTGTTCAAGGCGATGTCTTGCGATATGACTTGCGATGACATGCCGTTATTCTCGTTCAGCGACCAATAACCAATCTCCCATGCAAAAGGTTGTTGACAACCTCCGCACGGATCGGAGCCGAAGGTGCTTCCAAAGCGGAATTCATATCCCCATTCCAAATCAACATCGGCTTGTGATGTGAATTGGAAATTTGCATCAGACGCAGGATAATATGGCGTTGTAGTCGAAGTGGCATCTTCGACAAAGAACGAAAGAGGCTCTTTACCTGGATTGTCACGCGTCATGTACAAACCATAAACACCGCCGAACCATTGACGCTTTGGACGACATGAAGCGTACGTTACATCACAAGCAGGGGCACAAGTAGTGCCGTAAGACGAATAGTTGCTCCCACAATCGCCGGTTGCACAACCGGCCGAGTAGTTTTGCGTGGGAGCGGCAACGTAAGATTCCCATGACGTGCTTGGTTGGGCATTGTTGTTGCATCCACAATCGCCCGAAGCGGCATGCGAGACATGCTGGGGATAGCTTTGGTACATTTCCCCTTGCTGATTGGTGCCATGGTGAATTGGTTCTTGATGAACCATTCCCTGATGTTGCATAGTAGCCGCTTGAGCCGTAGGAGCAACGGGCGTAATTGTTTCTGCTGGCGGGTTAGGTAGTTTGTCGCCCATGGCGACACGGTATGGCGTCGCCCCGTATCCCTGCTGGGCCGTTTGTTGATGGGCAGCTTGTTGGTATTGCTGCTGATACTGTTGCAACGTTGGTTGCTGCGATTGGGGTTGCTGCGATTGGTAGGTCGGAGCTTGGTAGGCAGGCGTTTGCGCTGCTTGGTATGGCTGCCCGTTATAGACAGGTGGTGCCTGCTGGTTTTGATAGACCTGCTCGTTTGGATACACCTGCTGGGGGTTATTCGCTACCTGCTGAGGTCCCTGAGCGTAACCACCTAGTGGGACAAACTGTGCAGCCGATTGATCCGCGGCAAAGCCAACTAGAGTTAAGGTGACTGCGTAAGCCAAGCGACGCTTGGTAGTTCTCGAAATGGTCATCCGTGATCCTCGCATGAGTGTTCCCTCTCGCGTCTAGGCGAGCCACCTGAATCTCTCATCCGTGAGAGCTCAGATATAAATGGGCTCGAGAAAAGCACCCCTAACGGTTCTCTTCCTTCGGCTTGCGGCCGCCTATGACCCTTGAAATCTGGCTCATCACCACAAAACAAGACCCTTGCCCGTGCGTTACAATCGGCTATTTCAACTGCTAGATCACTGGCTAAACAGGAACAATAGGCATAGTCGGAACACCCGCTGGCAGAGCGATCCCTACAGCCCGAAGCCAACCCGCAATGAGAAGTCATCACCTAACCGACAAACTTTGCCATGATGGTTGCTAGCGTCAAGCACGCTGAACCAGCGCTCCGCTCACTCGATGCAAATCCCCGGCTGCTTCTAGCATGCTAATCGCGGCTAAGACGCGCGGTACGGGCAGATTGGTTACTTCGACAAGGCTGTCGATGGAAGCCGGTTTATGGCCCATCGCATTCCATAACGACTGCTCGTCGGCTGTCATGGTTCGAGAAGGTTTAGAAGGTTTAGAAGGTTTAGAAGGTTTACTGGTCGGTTCATGGAGCGGCTGCGACGAGCTCCCCCTAGCTGAACGAGCGCTGTCGGATTTCGCAGGAGGTAACTTAGATCGGATCGCTTGGTAGTTTTCTATCTCTTCGAGAATATCATCGACCGACATGACCAGCTTTGCCCCCTCTTGCAACAAGCGACAGCAGCCGAGCGACTGAGCACTATCGACCGGCCCCGGCACGGCAAACGCATCGCGCCCTTGTTCTGCCGCATGGCGGGCTGTGATGAGGGCCCCCGATCTTTCAGCCGCTTCGATGACGACCACCCCGAGCGATAATCCGCTAATAATTCGATTGCGCTGTGGAAAGGAACCGCTCATTGGGGGCATGTTAGGAGGCGACTCGGCCAGTAGGGCTCCGTTCGCCGCTACCTCGTCGGCTAAACGAACATGTTCGGGAGGATAAATCTTCATGAGTCCACCCGCCATGACCGCTAATGTCCGTCCCCCCGCAGCAATGGCCGCCTTGTGGGCAACCCCATCAATCCCTCGTGCCAAACCACTTATGACCGTCACCCCCGCACGAGCAAGCCCCGTGGCAATGACCTCAGCCTGTCGAATACCATAACGCGTCGCCCGGCGAGTTCCTACGATTGCAATGGCTAGTTGATCGGTCGGTTCAAGCGAGCCCCGACGGTAGAGAATCGCAGGGGGATCGTAGATCTCACGCAGCGAACTTGGGTAATCATCGCTGCTGATTCGAATTGGCTGTATGCCATGCCGGGCTGCAGCGGTTAACATGGCAACGGTTGCTTCAACCGAGGGGGCGTGTCCGATGGCTCGAGTTGTTGCAGGGCCAATCCCCTCGACACACCCCAACTGTTGGGTCGATGCCGACAAGACTGATTTCGCATCGCCGAAAGCTTCTACCAACCTTTTCCGCAAGAGCGGGCCCACGCCCTGCACCGCTGTGAGGCGGGCTTCATGAAGTGTGTCTTCCCAAGCGTAGGTAGCGTGATCCTTTACAGGTAAGATCGGTTCTCGGGAAGCGAACAGCGAGAGTTCTTCAACTGACATGATGGCCCATCGTATGCGGCCTCTAGTTCACCACCTTGTCTGTCGGGTGGCCGAACGATAGCCGGGGTAGACGAATTGCTCGCTGGCGAAGCCACCAAGCCATGCCATGAATTTAGTTTGACAGGCGACCGCCTACCATGGGCTTTTCTACCCAAGTGTCGCTACTATTTGGAATCACAGCCTTGCAGATTAGCCATTGCGCCGACAAAAAAGAGCCATCAATCCGCAAAAACATCAACGCCACTTTCATACACAAATCGCATGAGTTGCGACACGGTAGCCGAGTTCATTTTACGCATGATCTTCGATCGTCGTAGCTCGACGGTCCGTAAGCCAATGCCAAGTTGTTGGGCGATTTGCTTATTCGCTTGTCCATCCAGCATGAGCCGTAATACTTCGACTTCTGCCTTGGTGAGTTTTGCAATATTCAAACGACTTTGGTGTGCCGAGCGAATCTTCTCTCGCGAGGCCGAGGTTTGATGCACTAGCCAACCTAAGTCATCAACGATTCGATCGACCGCTGAAGGGAGTTCAACAAAAGTACGTATCCCATGCTTTAGCAATTGGGTTACCGAACGCAAACTCGGATTCGTCAGGGCAACGACGATCACAGCATGCGGATAAGTGACTTTCACACGACGAACCCAGTCTTCGGTGAGCATTTGATTCGCATCGCCTGCGAGCACGACAAGCTCTGAAGGACCTGCTTCATCTCCACCTCGGCTTAGCGTTGTGAACCAGTTAATTGGCTTCGTATGTCGGCGCAAAGTCACGCCAAACGAACGGAAGGCATCAACAACGACTTGAGTTGTTCCCTCTTCTTCCGCAATCAGATCAATCACAAGTCGAGGCGATTCAATAGGCCTTGCGGCTGACGTATCTCTAAGTGTAGCTGCGTTTGGTCCTTCTCGGCTCGCTGTAGCAGACGTGTTGGTGTCTTCCTCGGTGGCGGGGGTTTTCGGAATGGAGGGGTCCGTTGGGTACATAGCGTTTGAATACAGTCGTGGACGAAAAGAAGAGAAGTACTGCTAAACGAAAATCAAATCACGAATAGCTATTCAGTTGGAGGAGTAAAGCAATCCAATGAATTGCAAGCTAATGAATCAATGCAAACCAATTCGCTTTGGTCTCGAACAAGCCCAATTGAAACCCAAGCGAATCTACCTAGTCAATTTACGAAATTCGACATGGCTCCTCATGTCTGACAAGCATCCCAACGCTCGATTGCGTAATCCTTCGGATGCGTTCGGTCTTCCGCATGTTTTACTCTCTTGTGACAAGGAATGCAAATCTATTGTTTAAGAATCTCGCTTCTTAAGATTCCATCGAAGCAAGTATTAGGTCCTCTGCTGGAGCCGTTACTAGTGCTACCTCGCCGATTCTTGTCGGTAAAACAAAGCGAAGTTCGCCGCCCGATACCTTCTTATCTCTCCACATGAGGGCCAAAAGTTCGTCGGGGGTCACTCCCTCAGGGATCTTGGTCATCAGGCCGAGCTTTTCAATGAGTGCCTGCTGTCGATTCGTCACTTTGGCATCGACCATGCCGAGCCGCTCGGCCAACCGCGATGCGCAGAGCATGCCAATCGCCACCCCTTCGCCATGCAGTATGACCTTGTATTTTGTAGCCGCCTCGATGGCATGGCAAAACGTGTGGCCGTAGTTCAGAATCGCACGACGGCCCGATTCCTCTCGTTCGTCTGCTTCGACTACATCCGCTTTAAGTCGACAACTTCGCTCGATGATTTGTTGTAGGATGACCGGATCGCGTTCGTTGATGGCATCAACATTTTCTTCCAGCAACGCGAAGAACGTTTCGTCAAGAATCACACCATACTTTACGACTTCGCCCAGCCCCGCCTGGTACTCTCGTGCGGGTAAAGTATTTAGCGCATCGAGGTCGATCAACACACCGTTGGGTTGCCAAAAAGCGCCCACCATATTTTTTGCACCTTCGAGATTGATGCCCACCTTACCGCCAACAGAACTATCGACTTGGGCAAGCAACGTCGTTGGCGCTTGAAAAAAACGTAGCCCGCGAGCGAAGGTCGAAGCCACAAAGCCAGCCAAGTCACCAACAACCCCTCCACCAACTGCTATGACGACCGACTGTCGATCGCAACCTTCATCGAGCATCGTTTGCCAAAGCTCTGCAGCAGTATCGCACGATTTACTTAGTTCGCCTGGTTCGATCACCAGTACCTGCGACTCGATGCCAGCAGCAACAAAGCGATCGGCAATCGGATCGCCATACAGTGGATCGACATTCGTATCCGTAATAACAACGACATGCGAAGCACCACCGCGCTTTTCGACAAACTCCACCACTTGCTCGAACAGTCCAGCACCAATCTGAATGTCATAACTACGTTCTGCCAAAGAGACGGGAACTGAACTAACGCTATTGCTCATCGAAGACCTAATAACAAGGGGGACGGGAAACCACGTAAGGGGCCAGTGTACTGCGCAAGACGCAACCACTACGGGGCATCTGCAGCGGAATAATTAGCTAAGCCAATGGATTGCTAGCATTGCATTCAGTATAGCGGTCCGGCGAGTCAATTGCTGCCCACCCCTCTGACTGCTATGGGACCGAAGCCGATTTGTAACTAAAGTTTCCATTGTTATTCGAGCTCTGTAACCCTAGTAATTCCTCATGCGATCTCTAGCCGTAATCAATCAGAAAGGTGGTGTTGGTAAAACGACAACCGCCGTCAATTTGGCAGCTTCTTTAGCACAGCAAGGGCTTCGTGTCGGGTTAATCGATTTGGATCCGCAGGCACATGCTTCGCTTCACTTGGGCGTTGATCCCAAGGGAGTTCTGCCAACGACTTACGACTTGCTTACGAGCGAAACATGCATCGATCAACTTTGGCAAGAAGCTGAGCAGGATCTTTTCGTAGCGCCATCGCATATTGATCTGGCCGCTGCCGAACTGGAATTGGCAGGCGTTGTTGGCCGAGAACTTATCCTTCGCGATCGCCTGGCTGCTAGCAAGCAAGTATTCGACTACCTACTCATTGATTGCCCCCCTTCGCTTGGAATACTAACGCTGAACGCCCTTGCGGCAGTCGATGATGTCTTCCTACCGCTTCAACCTCATTTTCTAGCGCTGCATGGTCTAAGCAAGCTGATGCAAACCGTTGGGCTTGTTTCCGAACGGCTCAACCCACGGCTCAAGATGGCAGGCGTCGTGCTTTGCTTGTATGAGTCAGGCACACGATTGGCGGCGGAGGTAACTTCTGACGTCGAGACGTATTTTGCACAACTTCGAGGGCAAGGACCCGTTTGGAACCAAGTCCGACTCTTTGACAGTCGCATTCGCCGCAACATCCGCCTTGCCGAAGCGCCCAGCTATGGGCAATCAATCTTTGGCTACGACAATTCGAGCCGCGGTCCGGAAGACTACGGCAATCTTACGGGCGAAGTACTACCCTACTAAG
>CAYGQU010000068.1:0-10068 GCA_964352045.1 uncultured Planctomycetaceae bacterium | reverse complement strand
CGACGGCGCGTTGGTAGCATAACCGTTGGGTGTGTGCAGGGAATCGTAACGCAGCATCTGTGGATCATGAAAAACAAAAGGTGCGTTCCGCTATCGCTTCACACACCCTACGATTTTTTGCTTAGTGATGGCAACAACTAGAGTCCAATCATGAACCAATTCAATCCTAGCCAATACGGCTCCGTCTTTGAACCCCTTCTGTCGATCGATCGTGATCGTTCGCTCGATGAGGCAACGCCGAACCATGCTTTGCGATCTCAACTCGATGCGTTAACTGTCGAGTCAGCGTTTGCTCATGCGAGCGTTACCGATCATTCGATGGCCAAGGCATGTCTGTCAGGCATCTGGCTATTGCATGATTTCCTTGATGAATCGCATTCCTTTAGCCAAGCAATCGACACGCCCGAAGGCAGTTTCTGGCACGGCATCATGCACCGGCGCGAAGGAGATTTCTCGAATGCAAAGTACTGGTTCCGTCGCGTTGGCGAACATCCGGTCTTTGAAGAATTAAGCGAAGAGCTTGGCGAATGGGATCCGTTTGAATTCGTTGATCGCTGCGAAGAAAGTTTAAGAAAGAGTAACACCAACTCATGCCGAGAGGACCAACAAACAGAGTGGGAACTTCTTTTTGACTTCTGTTATCGCAACGCGATTGAATAAAGAAAAACAAGCAAATCTTCAACGTATTTCTACGACCACTTGTCGTTAAAGCGAGCCTGTCACGTTCAGTAATAAATGCCATAACTTATAGGGCTAGCCTTGTCGATGCACTTCTACGGATCTTTGGTAGAATAGTGGCATGGCATCGACCCTTTTCAAAACGTTATACGAACTTTTCTGCGATACCGCTTCGCGTCTGTCTGGACAGCAAGCTATCGGTGAAATCATTGAAGGGAAAATCCAATGGCTTACTTGGCAAGAACTTGCTGAGCGAGTCGAGTCGGAACGGCAATCACTTCGAACAGCGGGCATTAAATTGGGCATCGGCGTACCGATGCCAGAGCATAATTCGGTTGATTGGGCCGTGAAAAACCTTGCTATATGGGCTGAAGGGGGTGTCCTACTCCCTCACGATGTGCAAACGAATGCGATTTACAACTCGCCTGTGGCGGCGGTAATTAACACTTCTGGTACCGGTGCCGCGCCAAGACAAGTTTTGCTGTCGCACAAAAATCTTATTTCTAATGCCATCGCAGTCAGCAACGTCTCGAAACCAATTGGCGGTAGCCAAGAAGAGGAAATTCGACTTTCGTTTCTTCCCTTTAGCCATCTCTACGCTCGGACTTGTGATCTTTACACATGGATCGTACGAGGCTCACGGTTGGTGCTATCAGAAAGCCGGGAGACAATCTTTCGTGATTGTCAGATCGTACAACCGACCGTTATCAATGGGGTGCCTTACTTCTTTCAGAAGGCGATTGATCTGGCAGAATCGCAAAGTGTTTCACTATGTGAATTACTAGGTGGCAAAATCAAGCGTTGCTATTCGGGCGGAGCTGCGATTGCGCCGTCGGTTGAGCAAGCTTTCTTCGAGGCGGGCGTTCCACTTTACAATGGTTACGGCATGACCGAAGCGTCGCCCGTTGTGACGATCAGCACGCCCGATGCATTTAAGCTTGGCACCGTTGGCCGTGCCTTGCCGAACGTTGAAATTCGCATTTCCGATGATGGCGAGATTGTCGTTCGAGGGCCAAACGTAATGCTCGGCTACGCCAATCAGGCAGGCGAAGTCGATAGGCAGGCGACCAATGAAATTATTCGAGAGGGCTGGCTTCACACCGGCGATTTGGGAAGCCTTGATGCGGATGGTTACCTCACCCTCACCGGGCGAAAGAAAGAGCTAATCGCCCTTGCCACGGGTAAGAAAGTTTCGCCATCGCAAGTCGAAGCGTTGCTTGCCGCTTCGCCCTGGATCGAGCAGGTGGCGGTTTTTGGTGAAGGAAAAAAAGGCCTGACCGCGTTGGTCGTTCCGAATCGAGATCGCTTACGAAACGAAATTCGTCGCCAACGTCTGTGGGTCTGGTCAAAAAAAAGGGCCCTTAATCATCCGAAAATTCGTTCCTTTTACCAACGAGAAATAGCAAATGCTCTTAAGGAATCCCCAAAAGAGCAGCAAGTCCATTCGTTCCAACTAATCGGCCGTGGCTTTAGCCAAGAGCTGGGCGAGATGACGAAGAAGCTGAGTTTGCGTCGTGCGGTGATTGCCCGCACTTTTGTCGATCTACTGGACTAGCCTATTAGGCCTCGTTTTCCCGATCATTATTCAATCCCTCAATTTGATTCATTCTGCGAGTTACTTCATGAATAAGTAGATGCAGAACCCTAACCAATTCTTCAAGACTTAATTCGCGATCCTTAAGGCATCCTCTGATCACGGGTTCGTAAAACTCTCTTGCCATGTTATTTTCGGTAATCGCGGTTAATCCAGCTGCCGTATTGCTAAGAGAATTAATAAGCTGCTTGGGATAACATTCTGTGCAGTAAGCATTCTTTGTATTTGACCACCACGTATGGTGCATATCACAAGCTAAGCTACCACATTTATTGCACGCAACCAAAGGATCATTGTTACCACGATTTTGGTCGTGGCAAATTCTGCAATAGCCAGCCATTATTGATTCCTTCTCTTGTAGGTGTTGTAGTTGGCACTAAAAATCCATATGCCACGGAGCAATCCGTAGGCGGCACCGGCAATTGCAGCAGCGTAGACAACAGACACCAGTACCGCATAAAAGCCTATTGGTTTTGGAAGCTCAGGCGGAAAACCATCAGGACCAAACATGGCCTTTGATGTCGAAATAATCGCGTGCGGAAGACAGTGGGTGTATTGCTCCCACATGTGCATTTCAGAGTAGCCTTTTGGAGTAGCGTATTGGATGAATCCAAGTGGGCTCTGAACAAATAACAGCGGCACGATGAGTGGCAACAAAGGAAATAATAATATCTGCCATGCCCCTTTTTGATAGTTAATTGGAGGTATCTTGGCCCCCCCAGCCGACTCATCTAACCGTTTTTGTCCCCCAAAGATTACGAATTTTAGGTCCTCTGATTTCATAGAGCCCCCAATAGCTTCTAAATGGAAATCAAAATTTTAAGCGATCATAGAAAGGTATTCAACTTTTGTCAAAGAAAGAGTTCTCTGAGTGACACACCCTTGGCATAAAAGGAAAACATGGCCATAGTGCACGTTGTTTACGATTAATAATGAGGATTCCTATTCATGCCGCTAGCTGTTCATACCGACTATCCTTGGCCTGATCTAGATCTTGAGGAATCGATCCTCTCTGAAGCAGACTGTACGATTTCGGTCTCGCCTGATAACCAGGAAGCGACGCTCATCGAGCAGGTGGCGAACGCGGATGTGATTCTTACTTGCTGGGCGCAGGTGACTTCGCGCGTGATGGATGCGGCCCCGAAATGCAAACATATCGCCAGGACTGGTATTGGGCTTGATAACATTGACCTCGACTACGCTAAGTCAAAAGGGATTCGGGTTACGAATGTTCCTGACTATTGCTTACAAGAAGTGGCCGAGCATGGGTTGGCGATGATCTATGCGCTTGCAAGGAAAATCGCTACGTCGCACCATGATACGAAGAATGGCATCTACGATTTGGTAGCGACGCTACCGATCGAACGGGTGGCGGGGAAGACGCTTGGTGTTGTCGGGCTTGGTGGAACGGGTGCGTTGCTAGCCAAGCTGGCGATGGCAGTCGGCATGCGTGTTGTCGGTACGAACCGATCTAAACAAGTTCCCCAGGGCGTGATATGGATGCCATTCGAGCAGCTACTCGGTGAAAGTGATTTTGTTTCAATCAATGCTCCTCTCACATCTGAGACACATCATTTGATGAATCAAAAGTCAATTGCGATGATGAAACCGACAGCCTATTTGATTAACAATGCTCGGGGTGGATTGGTTGATCATGAGGCACTGGCCGAGGCGATTGAATCGGGAACGATTGCCGGAGCGGCGCTAGATGTGCAGGACGTCGAGCCACCTGATCTTGGTAAAGCTCCCTACAACGATCCCCGTGTGATTGTCACGCCGCACACGGCGTTCTGTTCCCATGAAGCGATTACTGAGCTGCGTACCCGGGTAGCCCGCCAGGTGGTTGATGTGCTGCTTGGCCGCGAGCCTGAGAACATTGTCTGTTAGTCGTATCAACACTTTTTGGGCCTGTTCCTATGCATTTTAGTAGCCAGATAATCGGCACGACCGTTACTTGCGGCTAGTTGTGCAATCGACTTTTGCATGAGTGCCAGAGGCGACCTATATGAAGAGTAGACCTTTCTCTATTTTTGCACTCCTCCCGACACCCCGGTCCCTCGCTCGATAGCGTGGGAAACGCATACGGCATCATGGATCAAAGCGGCTCGGACATTAACGAAATCAATGCACTCGTCAATCACTCGGAAGAGTTGTTGTCACGCATGCGTTCGCGCGCTGAGGAGTTGAATGACAAACGTAAAGTTGATCTAGAGCAATTCGGCACCGAAGCCATCGAACTAATCGAAAAGGTCTCAGCTCAGATTGCTGGTGAACTTGCCGAGCAATTAAATGTCGAACGAGAATCATTCGAGCGTCATCAGTCGGAATGGGAAAGCGTTCGTGATGATGTCGAAGCCGAACTCGCAAAACGCGAGCAAATCTTATTAGAGCAATCTCAGCAATCGGATAATACAACTCAACATGAGGCTCGTTTAGCAACCTTAGAGCAAGAGATAGAAGGACTTCGTCAAGAAGTCGTAATCAAAACCGAAGCCAATCATACGCTTCGTGATCGGTGCCTTGCGATTGAGAATGAGCGTGAGGAAATACAACAAAAATTTGATCTTGCCTTAGATGATCTGCAACAGCATCGCGAACATGTTGCCCGGCTCGAAGAACAACTGGCAAGTCGTCCTGATTCGGACGAAGGAGATTCGCTTGAATTAGTGCAGCTTCGTAACGAGCGAGATGATCTAGTAACGCGGCTCGATGAGCTTTCGCTACAAGCTGCCCATCCTAGCGAACCGGCCGACGTTGCGGATTTGCGTGAACGATTTGAGATGGCGGTTGACGAAGTACGCGAACTCAAAAACGTCAATCAAGAACTCGAACAGAAATTGGCCGACAGACCTAAGGCAAGTTCTGCTCCAGTTGCGGGGGAAGATTGGGAGACCCAAAAGCGACGTATGCTTGCCTTGCTCGATGAAGAGGGTGAGTTCCAAGATGAAGAGCGCTCACAAGAGCGAGCTTCGATTGCGGGGACCATACAAATAACTGACGGCGTCATCCAGGAAAAAGATCAACAGATTGCAGAGCTGAATGAGAAAATTGAACAACTTACAAACCAAGTCGGCACATCAAGCCCCTCGGCAACTGACGAAGCAGCGGAAGCAATTCTCGATGTCAACGAATTGATTCGTGCTGAAAGAGAAAGGCTGGCACAGCTCGAAGCCGACTGGGAAGAAAAACTTCGCTCGGCGGAATTAGAGTTATCAGTCGAGCGTGCCAAAATCACACGCGCTCAAGCCGAGATCACTAAGCAACAGCAAGCTATCGAAGCCTTCCAAGAAATTGAAGCGTCACACCAAGGGGGTGGCAAGGAAGAAGGCAAACGGAAATGGTTTAACAAACTTGGCTTAGGTGATGACATAAAAGAGTAGCTCGCCCTTACAGCTATTTCACTTTCTCCCCGAGGAGTCGATAGATTGCCAGCGGCGTGCCATCGGGGCCAATGAACTCGCTTAGTTCAAACTCTCCTTCAACAGCGACAGGGCGGACCGAAAATTCGGCAGTGGCGGCGGGTACCATGTTCACTAAAATGCAATCAAAGAGTGCGGCACCAGGACCAAAGCAACACTCTTGGTTGTCACGTACTAAGACAAACTCTTTCAAACCACGCTTGCGAGCGGTTGGTAGAATGTAACCTCGGATGCGAATTCGTTGTCCATCCAATGCACGGATTTCGTCTGTTAACATTGACGAATCGTACCGTGCATCAGGTTCAATCTCGAATTTGATATCGTCAAATGTTTTATCAACAATCTCTGTTGATTTGTTTTCACTTGCTGTTGGGTTGGTTGCAACCGAAGGTAGTTGCTCTACCTTGTTTGTTTTGCCGCAACCAATAATGAACACGAGCGCTGAAAGACACAGCGTGCGTTGGAGAAAATCTAAGAAAGCTACCTGAGCAGTATTCACGGCTTTAGATAATCGGCTTTAATCCGGTAGGAAAGGGGCGTTCCTTGCGTTGGATCACCGGGACCAATGGTCAGAACACCCCCTACACGAAATAGTCCTGGGTGGTAGTCAGTTGTCATGCCGGTATCAAGTTGGATGCTAACTTGGTCGAAAAATTTAACTTTCGAGGCGTCACCAAAACAGCACTCTTGGTTATCGCGTACGAGTAGAAAATTATCGAAGTTTTGTTTGTACTTGATCGAATCAGGGCGAATGTAGCCTTTGATAAATACTGATTTACCTAGTAAGTCTTTGATTTCATCGGGAATCACATCACGATTCACAAAGTCTGCCTCAGAAGGTTTCATTTCTAGAAACGAAATTCTTGCGAAACCGTCGGGAACCTCGGTCGCATAGATATAGCTGCTATAACTTACGCCCCCGATGAGAAATAAGAGGGAAAGCGCAAGACCTATTTTGGCAAAGTTCTCACCCGTATAAACTTCTCGGGCCGATGCAATGGTCCTTATAGCGCTGATTGAAACAAAGACACCAGCCAAGGGGATGGGAACGAGCATAAGCGTCTGTTGCAAATCAGAGCCCGCGACAAACAAAATCGCAATTGACAGCAATCCAAGCAACAGTCCGAGAATAGCGCCCGTATAAATCGAACGGTACTCAAGCATTTCGTTATTAGCATCAATCTTTGACTCAATGCCATTCATCGATGATTTTTTTTCAAGCATTACGTTTGTCATCGTAGTAGTTAAGCGTCGATTCTTAAAATTAAGGACAAATTGATACGAGTTAAACCGAATTACCGCGAAGGATCCACCATAAAAGTCCAAAGCAGATAGCTGCACCGACTAGCGGAGAACCGATCAGGATCAGGCGATTCGGAGGAGTAGCATTGGGTTTCATTACCGATTCGGGCAACGCTGGTTTTGCCAATTGCTTTTCCGTTTTGTCGTCTGCTGAAGGAGATTTGGAAACGAAAGCCTCTGGTTCCTCAATAGGCTCTGAATCAAGTTCTAAACCAGGGGAAGCTGCAGTTGACTCTGTACTGACGGAACTCTCTTGCTGATCAGATGCTTTTGTTCGTGCTTGGGCTAGGAAACCAAAGGCACGCAAGCTTCTGGCTCGGCGAACCGCATCAGGATCGAGAGGTTCGATTTTTGCCAGTGCTCGCTCAGCTCGCTCGCCTACTTCGCCTGATTGCTCAGTGGCAACGTCAAGATAAGTGATGATTGGCTCTCGAATATACTTATTAAGGTCTGGTTCAAAGCTCTGTTCGTACATCTCAGTCAAGCGATCGAGCACCGACCAATCTTCCCACCGCGCAAGGTCAGTGATAATCTGATCGGCAAACTCGGGGCTATCTAGTAGTAGTCTGGCTGATTGCAAAACACGAGCAAGAGGAACCATCTCGGTCTGTTCTTCGCCAAGGAATCTTAGAGCCATGAGCGATGAATAAATGTGCGTGTAGTCTGCTTTGGCATCTATTAGGAAACGCTGATCGATCTGATCAAGCCCTTGTGCCGCTTCGCCCTGCTTACCGCAGAGTGTGAGATAACAAGCAATCATTGCATCGAGGCCAAGCTTGCGCTGACGTTCGGCTATGCGAACTAGCTCGGGAACAAACGCAGTGGACCAAGGGCCTTCAGCTGTGATTGCTGCCGCTACGGTTACTTCGGCACAGGGTGCAAGGATACGAGCGTCTGTCGAAATCATCTTCTCGATGGCTTCTCGATCTTCTTCCGTCCCGCATACTCCTAGCATGGTTAGAAATAGTCGCCGACGGCTGGGGCTTACGCTGGGGCTTTGAATCCACTCGATCAGTTTCTCACGTTCCATCCTATTCCCCAAATCGATGAGATCTTGATAGGGTGCCCTAGCGAACTCGTCGTAGGCATCTTGTGAAAGAAGCGTATCTTCGTGTTGCAAGTATTCTTGAAAAAAGGCAAGTCGATCTCCACCCGATGGGGATAACTCAAATAGCTTGGGGACATAAGCCTGAGCAACTTCCGATAAGGGCAGGGGAATATTCCAATCGGGTGGCGTGCCAATCCCGCGGATAAAGTAGACCGTCTCAAGATCGGGCTCTCCAAAGTAGATCGCTTCGATTTGATTCTCGTCCGAAGGATCGACTTCAGGCATGATTTCTTTCCCTTTTAAGACTCGTTCGACCGAGAACTTGGCAGCTCCCGAGGAGGGATCCACAAAGCCGTAAGGGATATTCTCTTTGGTAACCGTTTCAGCCACTTTTGATGGTTCGACGAGCCGAGCAAGTAAGACGACCGAGCTGGCATCAATTTCTTCGGTCAGTGTTTGGCTTTCGGCAACGCAGAAGGGACATGCTTTGGTCGATTCGGTTGAAACTACAGAAACCATGACCGTAACCAACAGGAGCTTCAACAAGCTCCCAGGCTTGGCGGAAAGGCAAAGGTAAGAATCACTGATCATAATTTGGCAATATGCTTAACAGCATCGTGAAGGGGATCGTTGGAGCAACTATATTAACCTTCTCTTAAGGGTGCTAAACGCTACGACTAATCTATTCTACCCTTAGTGGTACCACTTAGCCTACCTGAGTGAATCGGCAACATCGGTCCGATAAGCTGTCGCTGCAGGGAGTAAACCAGCCAAAGTAGCCAAGGCAACTAAGCCAGGGATTACCGCCAACTCCCAGGGATCAAATTCCCAGAAATCGAGCCGAACGCCTGCCTGGGCTTCAATATAGGGCGAAGCAAGGGCGATCAAGGCATGCCCCAGTACGATACCAAGTAGGCCTCCCGCCAAAGAGAGGAGAACACTTTCGGTCAAAATGATCTGCATAACCGACGCACGGCTCGCACCGACAGCACGCATGATGGCAATATCGTGTGATCGTTCGCTCATCGAATTGTAGATACTCACCAAAATGCTAATCGCTGCTACGAGGACAATAAGAATGGTAAGCACAAGTAAAACAAGCTGCATGGGGCCTACGATGTTTTCGAGCAACTTGGTCACCTCGCCCGCTGGCGGAACGGCTTGCACTGCTTGAGTGGCATCCTTATTGATTTTTTGGTTCAAAACGCCCGAGGCTAAATTGCTGTTACATAAAACCAAAATCGAAGTGACTTCGCGTTGATCGTAGGGTAAAGGTTCGAGAGTTTGGTCGTTGTTATCGTAGAGTACTTGCGGAGCAAGTCGTCCTTTAAGTGGGCCGGTTGGGCTGGCTATTTTCTGAGCGGATTTTTTGGTGGCATCATTTTGCAAGAGATCCTTTAGCTCGGTCATAGGATCGGCACCCAGATCGGTGACAATGGTTCCATCGGCCAGTGGGTCGGACGCCTTACGGATTGCTTTCACATCAAACTCGGTTACTTGATCGAGCCCCCCTTCAATCCGTTTTATTATCGCAACACGATTACCCACTGCCCAATCTAGCTCTTTCGCAACGGTAGCCCCCGCTACGAGGTCGTGTATTGTTTGTTCGGTCGGTTTGAGGGCATGTCCTTCAAGCAGATAAAAACCCTCGATGTTCACAAACAGCGCCCGATCGTTGGCAGTGCCAGTCGAGTCGAGAATCCCCGTAACAACAAACTCTTGGTGTTTGTCTCCTTCGCCACTTATACCATGGGTAGGGTTGATTCGGTCACCGACTTTTAGCTTAGCCTGCGACGCAACGACCGAACCGACTACAGCTTCAAAAGCATGGTCGGAACGAAAATTCTTGCCGCTCCGAAAGGTGTATTTCTTCGGCGAGCCATCAGCATTGGCTCCGTATTCAATTTTATCAAACAGATCGGGCGTCGTCGCCACGACGCGAAAACGCAGGGCACTTGGTTGCTCGGGGTCGATCGAGGGGTCAAAGCTGTCACCCATGCAATACGGGATCGCCACTTCTGTAAGAT
>CAYGQU010000067.1:0-10083 GCA_964352045.1 uncultured Planctomycetaceae bacterium | reverse complement strand
GGTTCGTGCCGATCATATTCCTGACATGCTACGCGATGCCGAATGGGCTCAGTCGTTTGCAGCCACCTGTTTTGTTGCTAAGCCGGATGGTTCGATGGTGTTCGACAATGCTGAAGCAATGCGTTGGGCAAAGCAACGGAAGCTGGGTCGCAAATTGGCACCAGGTCTTGCCTTGGTCAGAAATCCTGAAGTAACGATGTCATGGCTAGTCGAAGATCTCGACAAGGATCCAACACTCATCGAACAACTCACGTTGCCAACCGTTCTCAGTTACATGGCAACCGAGCAGAAGGACGAAACCGGTTTGCAGACGGCATGCCCTCACTGCGGTGGCGACATGACCGAGCCGCGTGATTTTAATTTAATGTTCGAGACCTACACCGGCGCACTGCAAAGCGAAGAGAACAAAGCGTTCTTGCGTCCCGAAACGGCTCAAGGAATTTTCGTTAACTTCAAGAACGTCGTCGACTCGACTCGGGTTCGCATACCGTTTGGTGTCGCGCAGGTCGGTAAGAGTTTCCGTAATGAAATCACGCCGCGTAACTTTACGTTTCGTTCGCGTGAGTTCGAGCAGATGGAAATCGAATTCTTTTGCCATCCTGACAAGTCACGCGATTGGTACGAATACTGGCGTAATCGCCGGATGCAATGGTGGCAAGATCTCGGTCTGGCGGGCGAAAGGCTTATCCTCCGTGATCACCATGCTGACGAGCTAAGCCATTATTCAACCGGCACGGCCGACATTGAATACGCTTTCCCCTTCCTGCCAGAAGGTGAGTATGGCGAGCTTGAGGGAATTGCTCACCGTGGCGATTTTGACTTGCGTAGCCACATGGAAGGGAAGCTCGATCCGAATAGCTGCCCGCTCGAAGTCGAAATCGGCGAAGATGGCAAGCCAAAGTACCGGGGCTCGGGCCGTGACTTAACGTATCGTGATGACCTAACAAACGAAAAGTACACGCCGCATGTGATCGAGCCATCGGCGGGTGCCGACCGTGGCACGCTTGCCTTCTTATGTGAAGCGTATCATGAAGACACGGCCCCCGACGATAAGGGAAAGGAACAAACCCGTACGGTAATGAAATTCCATCCTCGTATCGCACCGATCAAGGCTGCGATTTTGCCACTCGTTAAGAAAGATGGCATGCCAGAAGTGGCTCAGGAACTTTACCGCGCACTGAAGCAAAAATTCCCTGTCTTCTACGATGCCAAGGGAGCCGTCGGCCGACGCTACCGTCGCCAAGACGAAGCAGGAACGCCGTATTGCTTAACCATCGATGGCCAGACGCTGGACGATAAAACCGTCACGTTGCGTGACCGTGACACGCTCGAACAGGTTCGCATTAAGCTGGACGATGCGGTCGAAGAAGTCGAACGCCGGGTGAATGGTTAGTTCTATTGATCGATCCGCAATCGAGCGCTGAGCTGGTCCAACTGCCCGCGTAGGTTGCCTAGTAAGACTTCGGAAGTCGCACCGCCACTGAGTTCGGCATAAAAACCGGTGGCGGTGGCGTGTTGGCGGCCGGCCGATTCTTCGGTCGTGCGTCGGACGCGACGTAGGTCGTCGTGGATTTGCGTTAGCTTGGCGCTCGTGTGCCGTGCTGCTGACCAAAGGTTAGCGAGCAATTGTAGCAAGCCGACGATCATCAAGCCTTGGCCAGCGATGGTCGTGGCGATGGCGGGTCCCCAAAGGAGGGTCCGCCCACCGTAGGTTGCCCAGATAATCAGGCCGATTCCGAGGCCGAGTAGCATCGCACCACAATTGGCAACGCCCCAACCTAAAACTTGCCCCACGCCAGAAGACTTTTTCATTGGTTGCTTTCTTGATTGTCTCAGGGCGGTGATTGACTTGCGAGGCATGGTGGAATTTGATTCGGATGTCGTTGTGTAAGTTGCTGACGTATCCGAAGCGCTAAAGGGTGCCGGGATTCCCAGCGTTCCAAGGTCGAACCGAAACGTATTCGAAGCAGCTCCCGCGGCGGCAGCCGATTGGGCGGACTGGAGCGAACGCTGTATTTGACGCCTTGCCATGCCATCGGAACCGAAAGGCAAAGCATCGCTTGATGAATTCATACGCGATTCTGTTTCACGCTCTTCGGGCGCACGCTCGGCACGATTACAACGTGGGCAGCGCGCACCGTAGCTGGTGATTGGCCCAATCGCAGGGGCTTCTTGTTGGCAGTGCCGACACCACATCGTGCTAGTCCATCTTTTTGAGACGCTGAAAATCAAGTCGCTAAACTAGGTAGCGTTGAGATTCTTTATTGATGTTACATAGCAATATTCCCTCTCCCTCTGAAGAAGGAGGAGAACTTGTTGCCATAGAAACCAAAAAAGAATATCAACGCGACCTATAGTGTCGCTAGAAAAACATTGAACGAAGCAGAATCAGAGTTCCCCTTCATCAAGTTTCACTCTCAATTAGATCGAACAAGATGCCTGGCAGAGTTTAACGATTGCGGCGAATACAACGGGGTTAGGACATTTGTTCGGCTAGCACTGCTAGCACCGCTTCGCGAGCCTCGTCGACACTGCCACGATACCGGACGCCAGCCGCCTTGATATGGCCACCTCCGCCAAACCGTTCGGCAACGAGCCGGACATCGACATCGCTACGGCTGCGCAGACTCATTTTGGTGATGCCAGGCTCCATAGCCGCGATCAGTACGGCAACCTTTATACCGTCAACGCTAAGCAGTTTGTTGACAACATCTTCCGTGTCAGCAAGCAGAGCACCCGTTTCTGAGAAATCCTCCAGCTTTGCCACGCCGAAGGCGAGCGTGTCGTTCAGTTCCAGCGAAATGCTTTCCATGATCCGGCCATGTAACCGAACTTTGGCGGCGGTATTACGATCGTAGAGGCTCGAAAAAATGTCGGAGGGGACCGCACCCGCGGAGACGAGCCGGGCGATTGCTAAATAGGTTTTTTCGTTAACCGAAGGAAAACGGAACCAACCGGTGTCGGTCGCGGTGGCGGCGAAGAGCGAACGCGCCATTTCGGTCGTGAGTTGCACGCCAAGGGCATCGATTGCTTCGAGAATCAATCGGCCGTTGGCTTCGGCCGTAGTTTCTTTGAATTCGACGGCACTCAGGTCGTCGCCACTCACATGATGATCGATAATAATCCGTTTAGCAGGCGATTCTTTAAGCACCTCGGCCATTGGACCAAGTTGACCCCACGCGCTGGTGTCGAGCACCATGTGAACGTCTGCTGCGTGAACGTCAGCGGGCGTTGGCCCTTCGCCGTCGTCGGTCGAGAGGACTTCAACTCGATTCTTGGCATCCAGAAACGCGATGTGCTCGGGAACGCCATCGCCATTGATGATTCGGACTTGTTTGCCGAGCGATTCAAGCGCAGCCGCCATAGCAAGTTCACTACCGAGCGCATCGCAATCGGGGCGCGTATGGCTCGTAAGGACAAACGATTGGTGTTCGTCAACGAGTGTCTTGAAGGGCTGCCAGTCGATTGTCATGATGAAAGGTTCTTGTTTTGATTTAAGGAGCTAGCTGTTCTTTGTGGCTTCGTGATTCTCTTTTTGGCTTTAGAGCTTATCGATCGCCGGGTTGGCTATCTGTAGGGTTTGTTGAACATCTTGTTTGACTTGTCGAACTAATGCTTCGGATGAATCAAACGAGACGACGTCGCGCAGACGGCTTAGGAAATCAAGTTCCAACGGTCGGCCATAGAGCATACCTTGATGGCCAAGCAAATGCGCTTCGACTTTTTTGGCTTTTTCACCGAAGGTGGGATTCGGTCCGATGTGAATCGCGGCGGGAATGATTTCCTGATCAATTCTACCTAGCCCCGCATAGACGCCGTTGGCTGGGAGCAACGTGTCGATTCCTTCGAGATTGGCTGTCGGAAAACCGATCTTGGTGCCGCGGCTAGCACCGTGCGTCACCATGCCACGAATTCGATAGGGCGCCGTCAGTAATTCTCGCGCTGCGCCGACATCGCCTTGGATGCCAATCAACTCACGGATGCGAGAACTTGAAACCATTGTCCCAGCTGACTCATCGGGCTGGATAATATCGAGTGACATGCCCGCTTCGGAAGTGTAGTGCGCAAGCAGTTCGACATTACCTTCGCGGTTACGCCCAAAGAAAAAATTGGGGCCTTCGACAACCGCCTTTGCTCCAAGGGTTTGCGAGATAATCAACTCGAAAAAATCTTTTGCCGACAGGCTAAGTAATGCTTTATCGGTCGGGTAGGCGATCAAACGATCGACGCCAAGTTGATATAGTAGCTCGGCTTTACGTTCGGTCCAAGTCAGCGGCGGGGGGCTTTGCTCGGGGCGTAGGATGCGAACCGGATGAGGATCAAAGGTGAAAACAATGGCTGGCTTATCGAGTGATTTCGCACGTTGCACCAATCGTTCGATTAGTTTGGCATGACCTCGGTGGACGCCATCGAAATTGCCAATCGCCACGGCGCCCCCACGAGCTTCGGTAGGGAATTCAGCTAGATGACGATCAATTAACACAGCGAGATGAGATTTTCGAACAGGGAGTTAATACGAGTTGGTTAGCAAATTTACTCGTTGATTTTGGATTGATGTGACTGTTTGGCAATGATACCAGCCAAATAGCCCGCCTTGAAACCAGCATCAATATTAACCACCGCGACGTTGGCGGCACAGCTGTTAATCATCGAGAGGAGCGCCGAGGCACCGCCAAAGTTTGCGCCATAGCCAACGCTCGTCGGGACAGCAATCACGGGACATGAGACATAACCGGCCACCACGCTTGGCAGCGCTCCTTCCATGCCCGCCACGACAACTAACGCATCTGAATCGACAAATTCACTCAAACGGCTTGGCAGACGATGGGGGCCAGCAACCCCTACGTCATTCACCCGTATGACTTTAGCTCCCATCCAAACAAGCGTCTCGGCAGCTTCTTCGGCAACCGACAGGTCGGTTGTACCCGCTGTGATGACCGCGACGCTACCTAGGGTAGCAGCAGAAGCGTTCGCCGAATTCGTTTCTTTTTCAAGGGGAATTGATATTGTCCGAGCAACATCGTTATAGATTGCATTCGGAAAGGTGCCACAAAGTTCTTGCGCGATAGGCTGTGCAATCCTTGTTGCAAAAGGTGTTTCACTACGAGCGATTTGAGCGGAAAAAATTGCAGCGATCGTAGCTGCTGACTTTCCTTCGCCATAGACGACTTCTGGATACCCACACCGATTTCGTCGATCGGTATCAAGCGTAACACTCCCCTCGGCTAGCAAGGTGGAACGATCTACCTCATCTTGGCGAGATCCATGACTTAGGTTTGTAGAGCGGTTTGTAGAGCGACTTTCCATAACGGCTAAGTCTAACCGGTACTGCGGTGGATCAACAGCGAGGGGTACATCGCTGATACGGTAACACCACACCAACAAGACCAAGAGTCAAACCCGTTAAAAGCAACCCGGTTGGCTCGGGCACGGTGGTTGTGCTGCTGGAATTCGTTGTTCCAAAGTTCAAAACCCACAAGTCATAGTCAAGCGAGTCGATGTTGCCGTCACCGTTGCCATTGCCATTGAGGGCTACCACACTTCCACCCAGGTTGTCTCGCCAGACCGTGTAATCAGCGGCATCAACCGAGCCATCGTCGTTAAAGTCCCCTGCAAGTCCCGCTGCGATAACTTCAAAACTGATCGGAATAGAGATAAAGTTATTTGCGGCTGATTGGCTGCTTGTGCTGATTTCGATCAAACCTGATTTCAGTCCGAGGCTTGTTGTATCAAAGAGAATTTCGTGCAGATTGCCTCCACCAAGGGCATTGTCGGTTCCGAATAGGGACCCCACGGGGATTAGATCTCCCATAACACTTAACGAATAGTCGAGTTCATCTGCCCCGCCTGCCACAATGACATCTGCATCGTTGAAGATAGTAAGATCCAGATCAAAAGTTTCACCAACCAAGAGAGTGGTAGGGATCGTGGCCACGAGTGCGTCGAGAATCGCCGGCACTTGGTAATCGACAACGACAGGTAAATGGTCGGTCGCATTTTCCAAAGCGTTCAACACGGTTTGGGTAGAGAAAGAGGTAACGCCATTCAGCGAAATTGAGTTGCCTACGTTTATCGCATCATTAAAAGTTGAGCCGTTGTTGCCAAACGTATGGTAGCTGCCACTTAGGTAACTCATCCCTTCGTTGTCGAGCAACTCGCCTGTGACTAATTGAAAATCAAAACGATCATCGACCCCACCGCCAGCGAATCCGCCCGTACAAGCTGTTTCGCAGGGACTTTGCGTATGCCACTGGGCGAAGGCACTGTTATTGTTCCAGCTGCCAAGTTGATTGATAGGATCAAACGCTTGTCCCGCCCCACTACTAATTAAAGATTGAAAAGCATCTTCGCTGCTACTTCGCATGTTGTAGTCACCCGCGTAGATAACACTTGTTCCTTCACCAAGGCGTATGTCGGAATGCGATCGAATGAAATTGGCCTCTAGGAGTCGATCTGCTTGGTCCGCAGCGGATGAGCTTGCTTTGTAATGACTATTATAGGCGTAGAAGTCAGCCGACGAATCGTATCCTACGGGTCGAAACTGATAGAGGAGGGGTTGGCGCGGAATTCCGATCGCTGAAGGACTGCCAAGCCCTAAGCTACTTATTAGTTCGACGGTGTTCGTATTGTAAATCGCTCCCTGTCGCAGCGGGAAAGAAGCAGAAGTTGCTGTTCCCACCAAGGGACTCAGCGCGTAGGTGCCTGAACCGTAAATCGTATTGAGTTCGTCGAGAATGTCTTGTGTCGTCCCGGTGGGTGAAGATTGCTCTTGCAACAGCAAAACATCAATAGGCTTGGCAATACCGCCAACGTTTTCTTCGCCAATTGCTTCGAGCACAACGGCCACATCAGAAAGCGAAGGATTAGTTCGGGTATTGTAGGTAACCACACGAAGTTGGGCCTGCGTTGTACCGCAGATTGCGAGGAGGGCCCCAACAGTGATTGCGCAAAACGATGCTTGTGTTGCGTTGAGAAACTGATTCTTACTTTTAGCCATGATCGAGGTTGCCAATCTGGTTATTTCGGGGGGGATATGATCGTGGTTAGAGCACCAGTTTATAGAGAAACCTAGCGACATAAGTCGTTTAGAACCATGGGCTTCAATAAATTGGGAAGTAGGAAGAAGTTGGTAAGTGGCTAAAGTACTCAGCCGGTTTAATGTAGTTAAATAGCAAAGGCTCGGACAAAACTATCTTGACTGGTTATAGTAAGAAATGCAAAGAATCTGTTAAAAATCGACAAGGTTTGCTGCAGGATGATTGACCCCAGGTTGTGGGCAGGTAGGATCAGTTTTATCTGTTATGCGCTTCATGGCGGTCTAACAGACCCCACCTTAAGGATCCCGCCTATGGTAACGAATACCCCTGCTCAATAGACACTTGCTCAATAGACACTTGCTCAATAGACACCAAAGAAGACGTTCTGCTGAACAAACCTGCCTTTACCTTGCTCGTGCTTTAGTAAGCAGCTTCGATAGATAATAAGCACAAGAGATTTACTAAGCAGCAACAACTCCCTTTGGATGATACCAATTATCGAAAGCATTTTTACGAGCTTTCATCTGGTTGGTTTTGGCAGCATGAGGGTTTGATTGAGCATGAAATTAGAACGTAAGAGAAAATTAGATTAGCGAATTAAGCCTCCCTTTTGATTATTGTTCCATGGAGATACGAATGAAAACCCCGTTCAAATCGGCAGCCCTCTTTGTGGTGGCGACGATTGTTGGCTTGGCGAACACGGCCCAAGCTCAACTCGAAATTACTGAGATTATGTACAACACTTCTACTGCTTCTGAGCAGAACTGGGAGTACATTGAGATTCGCAACACAGGTGCGGCTCCTATCACATTTGATGGTGGTTGGGTTGGCAGCATCGGAGAAGGTTACACTGCCGGCTTCAATCCTAACATCATTGCTGACCCTTCGGGTGGTGATCAGCCTGTCACGAATTTAACGGTTCCTGCCGGTGGAGTTGCTGTACTATATGAAGGTTTCTCAACAAGTTTTGATCAACAGGTTTTCCGCGATGCTTGGGGGCTTCCAGGCACCACGCAATTGATCCCTATGCAATTCCGCTTTGCACCGTTTCTCAATAACGGTGGCGAAAGCATTGGTATCTGGCAAGACACTCCTTCTTACCAGGCTGATTTGCTAAACGATTCGATGTTACCATTCGTTGATGGTGTTGACACGACGGGTGAAGTCGGGGGCTATGCTAACACCCTTGCCACGGTTGATTACTCCAACGCATCGCCATGGCCAACGAGTCCTGCTGATGGGGTATCGATTCAATTCACTGGAACTGGAAGCTACCAAGATGGAGCAAACTGGTATGCTCACGATGTTGTTGGAGCACCTGGTACGCTTACAAGCACCGTCGTAACTGCGGCAGGTGCTGATATTAACAGTGGTGGCATGGGTGGCGACTTTGGTAGCCCCGGTGTTACCTTCGGTACGCCAAGCCCTGGCGCTCCTTCGATTATCATTTCAGAAATCATGTACAACCCACGATCATCCGAAGCAAATACCGCTTGGGAATGGATTGAGATTTACAATAATTCAGGCGCAGCGATTGATTTTGCCGATCCAGGATCAGACTACTATTTCGGTGATGATGATTTAGCAGAAACGCCGGATGCAAAACTAACCGTCGGTTTGATTCCTGACGGAGGGACAGCAATTATCTACGATGCGGTTGATAACAACCTCGCCGACATGCAAGCTGCGTGGGGTGCTGGCATCAACTTCATTCCAAGCAATGCTTGGCCTGGACTAAGTAACAGTAGTGATGGCATCGGTATCTGGGATAGTCTCTCGGATTACTCAACTGATCGAACCAACGATGACTTTGCTAATGCAATTTCGGTTGTTCAGTATGACGATTCGGATAGTGATGGCGATCCTCTAACGCTTGCTGACAATTGGCCTGTCGATAATGGTGCTGCTTCCATCTACCTAAAAGATCTTTCTCTAGATCAGACGGTTGGTGCCGACTGGAGCATCGGGGATGATTTCGATGGATTTAATGCTACCCAATTAACAGGTACGGTAACGGTTCACCCAGGTGGTGATGTCGGTTCTCCTGGTACTTGGTCAGCATTTGTGCCAGTTACCGGCCTCGATGGTGACTTCAACGACGACGGCACGGTCGATGCGGCTGATTACACGGTCTATCGTGACAACTTCGGACTTGATTCAGCTGCACTCAACGGCAACGGCACGGGTGGTGCTACAGTTACGACAGCTGATTACGACCTCTGGGTTCTTAGCTATGGTAACAGCAGCAGCTCGGCTTCGTCCGCCGCTGTTCCTGAGCCTACGACCGCATTGTTACTTCTTGCTGGAGTTACAGGCTTGTTGGCTCGTCGTAATAGCTGAGTTGAACTCTGAGGACTTAGCTTCATGTAGCTAGGCAAAAAACAAGAAGCCACGGTCTCGTCCGAGACCGTGGCTTTTTTTGTATTGGATCACTATAACTCACTAGGCGGCGTTGCCGACGGTGATTAATTCTCTTTCAATCGCATTGATTTGTTCGGGACCGATACTTGGAAGCTGTTCTGCCATTCCAACAACCAGGGCTAAGTCGGCCAAACGATTGATTCGCCGAGCGACGCCTCCGGTAAGAATATGAAGCTGCTCGATCGCTTCTTCGGTAAAAATGCTGCGCGTCGCCCCGGCAACCTTGAGTTGCTGATCAAGATAAGCTTTGGTTTCAATAGCTGTAAAGCTTCTTACTAACGTCTTTACTGAAAGGCGTTCATCCAAGGTTGGCCAACGGGCAATCGAAGACAGTAATCCCATCTGACCTACCAGCAACAATGTCATTGCGGGAGTCTGATTCACGTTGAAATTGGTCAACAAGCGCAGCGTCTCAAATGCGCCCGTGTCTTCCAGCAGATGCGCCTCGTCGATTACCACCAAGGGATAGATCCCTTGTTTACTGTTTTCAGTAGCCAAATCTTCTAATCGGCGGACGGATTCGTCGATGGAACCGGTTGGATGACTGATTTGCGGTGCATTCAGCCGCTCGGCAAGGTAGCAAAGCAATTCACGTCCCGACATTTGTGGAAAGACCAAATGAATC
>CAYGQU010000066.1:0-10222 GCA_964352045.1 uncultured Planctomycetaceae bacterium | reverse complement strand
CTCGACAACTTAGCCTTCTGGAATGGTTCTGCCTTCGCCTTACCAATCACCGGAACGCAATTGCGAATCGAAAACAACCAAGGAGATGATACTCTTGTTTCCACTACCAGTGGCTTACAAGTTGGTAATTTTGTCTCAACTGTAAATCTGATCGATCAAGCCACAAGTTCGGGCGACTTTCATTCGCATGTCGATTTCAATCTTGAGATCGATGGTTCAAACGAAACCCCGCAGTTCGGCAGCTATGGAATCAAGCTAAGCATCTCTACGACAGCAACAAGCATTGCTGACTCCGATCCCTTTTATATCGTCTTTAACTTTGGAATAGACGCGCCAGAATACGAAGCGGGAATCGAAGCGTTTGCTGCCTTACTTACACCAAGCGTTCTTGCCGGTGATTTTAACGATGATGGCATCGTCAACGCCGCTGACTACACCGTTTGGCGTGACAACTTAAACGCACCAAACGAAACAGCAATCAATCATGCTGGCGATGGGCTAAACGGAGTCGATTCGGCTGATTATCTCATCTGGGTGGATCACTATGGTGAAACTAGCGTGGCAACTCCAACGAATTCAATCGCTTCTATCCCCGAGCCTTCAACGATTGTTTTAGTCACCTTGGTGATCACTTACGGTCTTACCTATCGTAACGGTAAGTAATTTGATCATTTCAGTCATATGACGATAAGATGCGCCATCGCCTTTTAACAACCTACGGTTTATCACTCGCAGCAATGCTTTATGGCATGGCGATGATTAATGCGTTCGGATGGCACACCTGCTGGCAGCAAGCCTGTCAAACAGGGTATGCCACAAGGGCATGGGTTAGCACCTACGTTGGCAACTACAATGGCAAACCTGATCTAAAGACGACTTCTGTCTTTCGGACGACTAACAACGATCCCTCGTTACCACATGAAAGCTCTACTTGCCCCCTCTGCTTGCTCTCGAAGCAGACACAGCAAGTTTTGTCACAAGAGAGTGTAGATTTAAGTGGTTGCTTAAAACAAACCCTTAATCTCTTCCTGGCGCCAACGATACCAATCTCCTCGATCCCGAGACCGATTTCGGCTCGCGGGCCGCCACCAAACTATAGCTGATTCCATCTGAATCAGCTTCATACCAACTATTCATAATCTCTCCATTGGATCGTTCATAGCAAGTGATTCCTACGGAAAGTGTATGCAATCTATCTACCTTTTTTTGACATTTAATCACAAACCTAAACAAATAGAAATAAATTTTATGAATATCAACTTACAGAACATCGCCTTGATTACTCTACTAATGCTTGGACAGACAGCTTTAGCTCAGCATTCGGACATCGAATTCCAATATGTCAACAATAAAATTGAAATTGAGTTTGGTTCCGAGGGACATATTTTTGAAGGCAACTTCGATATATCAGGTACTTTCGAGCAGAAAACCGATGATCCGGGTTTTGATTCCGAAATCTCAGAGGGTTTGGGCGTTTATCCTAACGATCTAATCGACTACTTAGTGCTCGCTCCGCTTACTTACCACAACGGTACTGACTTCGCGCCGGTTCCTGCAGGAGCAAGCATTACGATCGGTGATAATCCTTCAGGTGGCTTGACCGTCGATGCTTTAACCGTTGGCCCAATCAGTGGCACTGGCTTGATTGCTCAGGCCGATCCGTTGGGTAACGTCCATACGCATCTAGAGTTTACGCTTAATCCACTTTCACTTGATACACCAGCCTACGGTGCCTACGGCATACTGACTCGATTGACAACCGATGAAATAGGGATTGCCAACTCGGAACCCTTCTTCTTTGTCTTCAACTTTGGACTCGAAGAAGCTGTCTTCGAAGGAGCCGTCGGAGCATTTGCTGCTAGAGTACCCGAACCTTCTTCATTGATGTTGGCCGGGTTTGCTTTGGCATCGTCTTTGTTTAGAAGCCATCGTAGTTAGACGGTCCTAAGAAACCTTCGATGAAGGGAAAATAAGAAGCTCGCCTCACCCACTCAAAAATGAGTGAGGCGAGCTCTTTCCTTATCTTGTTATGTTCGGTGTTACTGCTTCGCTTCACGCCAAACGGGGTCGAGGTGCGAGTCATCACTCTGCGGCCAACGGGTGAGTGTTACCTTTTGCCGTGTGTAGAAGTGGATTCCTTCTTTGCCCTGGATATGCAGATCGCCGAAGAAGGATCGGTTCCAACCCGTGAAGGGGAACCAAGCCATGGGTGCAGGTACGCCTACATTTACGCCAATCATGCCTGCATTGAAATGTTGCTTGAACTGTCGTGCTGCGTAGCCGTTTTGGGTAAAGATCACCGCCCCGTTGCCAAATTCGCACTGATCGCCCATGGCGAGTGCCTCGTCGAGCGATCCGACACGCGAAACGCTTAGAACCGGACCAAAGATTTCTTCCTTTGCGAGTCGCATCTCAGGGGCAACATTATCGACCACACTGGGGCCAAGAACAAAGCCGTTGTGGCCCTTCGCTGCTATACGGCCATCAAGAGCGATCGTCGCTCCATCCTGTCCAGCAATGTCAAGGTAGGAGGCAACTCGTTGACGATGGTCATCTCGAATTAACGGTCCCATGCCGACCGATTCGGCATCGCTCGAACAACCAGGGTCGCTCGCACCAACCGACATCGACTGCCCAAGATCGACGAGGCCTTCGACAAGGGGATCGCCTGCCGAGCCAACGGCCACGGCCAAACTTCCGGCCATACAACGTTGGCCGGCGCATCCGTAGGCACTCGCTCCGAGTTGCTTTACGGTTTGTTCCATGTCCGCATCGGGCATAATGATCAAATGATTTTTAGCACCACCCGCTGACTGTACACGCTTACCGTGGGCTGTTCCGGTTTCGTAAACGATCTTGGCAACAGGCGTTGAACCGACGAAGGAAATCGCATCAACTTTCGGATGCGTTGTTAGCTTTTCGACGCACTCGCGTGCTCCGTGGACGATATTGAAGACGCCATCGGGCAATCCTGCTTCGGCCAGCAATTCGCCCAGTCGAATTGCTGAGAGGGGGGTCTTTTCCGATGGCTTCAAGACAAAGGTATTGCCACAAGTAATTGCGACGGGGAACATCCACAGCGGAACCATAAAGGGGAAGTTATACGGTGTGATTCCTACACAAACGCCTACCGGGTGGCGTACGCACTCAGCATCGACTCCACGGGCGATATCAGGAAGCGTATCGCCCATGATGAGACTCGGAATGCTGCAAGCAAATTCGACCATTTCAACCCCTCGATTGATTTCGGCCCTTGCTTCGGCAATTGTCTTTCCATGTTCGCGTGTTAGGAGGGTGGCCAGCTCGTCAAAGTGCTCTTCGAGCAGTGCACGATAGCGGAACATTACCCTTGCGCGCTCGACCACTGGAGTCGCCTTCCAATCAGGCAGTGCCTTGGCGGCAGCTTCGATCACTTCGCTCGTGACGGCTGCGTTAACCAGCGGCGTACGAGCGATGACTTCCCCTGTGGAAGGATTGTAGACTTCTTCCCATTTATCGGTGGCGTGCTCAATCCATTGGCCTCCCGAAAATAGTGGCACCTTGTAAAACGCAGTAGCAGTGGAGGCCGACATGGAAAAAGTCCTTATTTTATAACGTAGCAATCATGTTAAGATTTAGTTAAGGTATAACCGTTGTAACGTTCCGATCCAAGTCGTTTTGCCTCGAATAGCGAGCAAAAACTGACATTTGAAGCTGTGATTTCGGCTGCTCGGTTTCGAGTGCTGACGCCAACTGGTCGATCAAGTTAGCTCCTTTTCAGGTTAACTTGTTTTGCATAGTCCGCCTAAGTTGAAGTTGGCTAAATTAATTGAACATTGGAAAGTAACGACCCAAGCGATCGAGTCCCAGGCGGCAGTTTTTGGGCTCCTAAATTTCCGAAAACAGTCATTTATCATCGAGGCCTTATGATACCTTTATGAGAAGCAAATAATTTAGCCAAAAGAGTCTAGTGAAAAGCCTAATGTGATAGTCGGATTGCTGCTCTCTAGATGCAAACCGACTCTGCCTGACCCCTCCCCATGCTAGCGAGCCCCACGTTATGTCTGAATCATCCTCGTCACGAATTGTTCGCGGCGCTCTTATTCAAGCGACCACCTGCGAACCAACCACCTCGCCAGTTGCTAAGATCAAACAAGCGATGATCGACAAGCACGTTGCCATGATCGAATCAGCGGCCGAGCAGGGTGCCCAAGTAGTATGTCTACAAGAACTCTTTTATGGCCCCTACTTTTGTGCCGAACAAGAAATTAAATGGTATGAGTTGACTGAAAAGGTACCTGAAGGACCGACCACACAACTTATGATGGAGCTGGCAAAAAAACACAACATGGTCATGGTCGTACCAATGTACGAAGAAGACCTCCCCGGCATTTACTACAACACTGCAGCAGTGATTGACGCCAACGGCGAGTACCTTGGTAAGTTCAGAAAAATACATATTCCCCAATGCCAACCTGGCTTCTTCGAGAAGTTCTACTTCCGCCCCGGCAACCTGGGATACCCCGTCTTCGACACCGCGATTGGCAAAGTGGGGGTCTACATTTGCTACGACCGACATTTCCCGGATGGTGCTCGTTGCCTAGGCTTAAACGGCGCCGAGATTGTCTTCAATCCATCGGCAACCGTAGCTGGGCTAAGTGAATATTTGTGGAAGATTGAACAGCCTGCACATGCTGTCGCCAATCAGTACTTCGTCGGTGCGATCAATCGACCCGGTTGGGAAGAACCTTGGCGCATTGGTGAATTCTATGGCCAAAGCTACTTTGTTGATCCCCGTGGCCAATTCATTGCACAAAGCGACAAACGGGATGAGGACGATATCGTTATCGTTGATATGGACCTCGACATGATTCGCGAAGTACGTAACACCTGGCAGTTCTTCCGAGATCGTCGGCCCGAGACCTACGGTGCGATTACCGATCTGTAATAGCTGTTTGCGATAGCTAATTGTGCAACGAACCTATTTATAGTTGTTGCTTGTCGATTTGTGCTACCTACTTTAGTGTTATTTATGAGCTCCAACGGTACCGTCATTTACGGCTTGGATGATAAACCGCCGATCTTGCGATCGCTGGTCCTTGCGATTCAGCATATTCTGACAATGTTTGGTTCGACCGTAGCGGTGCCACTCTTGTTGGCTCCTGCCATGGGAATGGATGCGACCGATACCGCCTTACTGATCTCCTCGGTGATGCTCTGTAGCGGCGTGGCTACACTTTTGCAATCAACACTTGGTTCGCGGTTGCCAATCATTCAAGGAGTTAGCTTTTCCTTTCTAGCAGCCTTTGCAGGAGTGATTATACCGATCGTCCTAAAACCGGTTGAAGAGGGGGGATTCGGTGGCACGGCAGGTGACTGCATGCGCTACATAGCCGGGGCAGTGATCGTTGGGGCGATTTTTGAGATGATCATCGGTTTCACCGGTTTGATGGGGATGGTACGCAAGCACCTTTCTCCTGTGGTAGTCGGTCCGGTCATCATGCTCATCGGGCTGGCACTTTATAAAGCAGGGGCTCCGGTCGCTGCTTCAGATTGGCCGATCAGTTTGCTGACGATGACGCTTATTATCCTTTTTTCGTTAGTGCTTTCACAAAAAAACCGAATTTTCCAGCTCTTCCCACTCTTGCTGGCCATCCTCGGAGCGGTCGGAGTTTGCGGACTGCTAACCGCGTCGGGTGTCTACGGCCCCGAGCATGCTGGTCATGTTAGTTTTAAAGCGGTTGAGCATGCCGAAGTCTTTCGCACCAGAACGGTTTTTCTACCTTGGGGAATGCCTGCTTTTCATCTCTCTTTTATCGTTGCTGTTCTGGCTGGTTATCTGGCCTCGATGATTGAATCATTCGGTGATTACCACGCTTGCAAGCAGGTTGCCGGCGGCGGCGATCCTACTCCAGAAGAAATTAGCCGAGGCATTGGCTTCGAGGGGGTCGCCTGTGCCATCACCGGCCTGCTTGGTGGATTTAGCTCCACAAGCTATTCAGAAAATGTGGGGCTAGTCGGACTGACAAAAGTAGGGAGTCGTTATGTGGTGCAAATCGCTTCGGTGATTTTGATTTTACTCGGTCTATTTGGTAAATTTGGTGCTGTTGCAGCAGCGATTCCACGACCAGTTGTTGGTGGTCTCTATTGTGTCATGTTTGGTCTTATCAGCGCTGTCGGCGTTAGGCAATTTGCCAAGGCGGATCTTGCTAGTGATCGCAATTTACTGATCGGCGGCTTTGCCCTTTTCATGGGGTTAAGCGTCCCCGCTTATTTCGATACCGAAGCGGGCGCCCAACTACTTACTGGCATGCCGGGAGGCTTTGGTGATATCGTCGGAGCGATTGGCAAAACCGGCATGGCAGTTGCGGCCCTATTGGGAATCTTCCTTGATAACGTAATACCAGGATCGAATGAAGAACGCGGACTCGTGGACCAAACAAGTGTTCTCATTCCTGAAGGGGGTGACATCGACTAATTGACATGGCAAAGAAGAGGATCATATCACTTGAAGTGAAGGCAAATTAGAAGACAAACAAGCAAGGTAAACCCTATGGCGATCGATCTCAAACACCAACTGCCAATCTGTGACCATACACCTGCTCCCTACACAGGCCCATCACGCGAAGAAGTCATCGCGATCCGCACACAATACGTTTCGCCGGGCGTTATCACATATTACAAAGACCCCTTAATGGTGGTCGAAGGGAAGATGCAATACGTTTGGGATGAGACAGGACGCCGATATCTTGATGCTTTTGCTGGAATCGTGACCGTTAGCGTTGGACACTGCCATCCAAAAATTGTCGAGAAAGTAAAGCAACAAACCGAAACACTACAACACACGACTACCATCTACCTTAACCCCACGATTGGGGAGTTTGCGAAGAAGCTTGCCGAGAAAATGCCCGAAGGGCTTTCGCGGACTTACTTCACAAACTCGGGGAGCGAAGCCAACGAAGTAGCGATCCTCTCGGCACGCGAATACACCGGTAATACCGATGTCATCGCCCTACGCAACTGCTACCACGGTGGTACTGCCACGACCATGGGCCTCACCGCCCATGGCACCTGGCGATTCAAATCGAACCAAGCCCCCGCCATTCATCACACCGCACCCGGATATTGCTACCGTTGCCCATTCGGCCTGGAATATCCATCGTGTGATGTGAAATGTGCCCACGACATTAAGCATGTGATCGAGCACCAAACGTCGGGTGAAGTGGCTTGCTTTATTGGTGAACCAATCCAAGGCGTCGGTGGAACCGTTATACCGCCAAAAGAGTATTTCCAAATCGTCTACGACATTGTCCGTGAACATGGAGGCATTTGTATTGCCGATGAAGTCCAAGGAGGCTTTGGCCGGACCGGTGATCAGTTCTGGGCACACCAATACTACGATGTCGTTCCTGATGGCATCACCATGGCCAAAGGGATCGGCAATGGCGCGCCACTCGGTGCGTTCACAACGACCGAAGCGATTTCGGAAGTGATGAAAAATCGAATTCATTTCAACACTTACGGAGGAAATCCGATCAGCATGACACAAGGTCTTGCCACGCTCGAAGTGATCGAAGAAGAAGGAATCCAAGAGAACGCCCGCATCGTCGGAAACCATCTCACCGAGTCAATCCAAGAGTTGCAGAAGAAGCATCAACTGATTGGCGACGTGCGTGGCCTTGGGCTAATGATTGGCGTCGAGTTGGTCCAATGCCGCAAATCGAAAGCACCTGCGAGTGCCGAAGCGGCTAGCGTCATGGAACGAATGAAAGAACTCGGTGTGCTCATTGGCAAAGGGGGACTTTATGGAAACACCTTACGCATCAAGCCCCCCATGTGCTTGACCAAAGACGATGCTAATTTTCTCGTAGAATGTCTTGACCAAGCACTAAACGAGATCCAAGTGGCATAAATCCATTTTCATGCCAAAAATAGCATGCAATAAAACAATCCTAACCGTTAGAATATACCTAGCTGTCTAGCACTTCGCTAGGCGGTGATGCCGCTCCCTTGATAAGGAGGAATCATGCCCACACTTGCCACCACCGTCGATGGCCTCAAGCTTCCTAACCCCTTCGTAATCGGTTCGGGTCCACCGGGAACCAATGGCAAAGTGATTGGCCGAGCTTTTGACGATGGCTGGGGCGCTGTGATCTGCAAAACGGTAAGTCTCGACGCCTCGAAGGTTATCAATGTACAGCCACGCTATGGCCGACTTCGGTCGCGTGAGTCGAACGAAATCTATGGCTGGGAAAATATCGAACTCATTAGTGATCGTTCGTTCGAGACATGGCTCGACGAATTCAAAGCACTCAAGGACTCGCACCCAGAAGGGGTGCTTATCGCTTCGATTATGGAAGAATACAACAAAAATGCGTGGCAAGAAATTGTTGGGCGTTGTGAAGAGGCGGGAGTCGATTCGTTTGAGCTAAATATGAGCTGCCCGCATGGCATGCCCGAACGGAAGATGGGGGCCGCTGTCGGCGAGAACCCTGATCTGTTGGGTGAAGTTTGCTCATGGGTTATGGAAGTTGCTAAAAAACCTGTATGGGCTAAGCAAACGCCCAACGTTACGCACATTGAAGATGGTACCAGAGCTGCCCTCGACGCGGGTTGCCAAGGAGTAGCCGCCATCAATACGATACGCTCGGTTATTGGAGTCGATCTCGATACGCTTCGACCCGAACCAAACGTCGAAGGCTACACCACGCCAGGTGGCTATTCGTGCCAAGCGGTACGGCCGATCGCTTTGCGGATGTGTATGGAAATTTCCAAAGTAATCAACGAAGAGTACCCTGGCCGAACCTTAAGCGGCATCGGTGGCGTCGAAACGGGCGAAGATGCGGCCCAATTTATTCTGCTCGGCAGCCATACCGTGCAGGTATGCACCGGTGTTATGAAAATGGGATACCGATGCGTTCAAGGTATGTGCGAAGAACTACTTGCGTTCATGCAGAAGCACAACTTTGAAACACTTGATGACTTCCGTGGCCATAGCCTTGAATACTTCACAACCCACTCCGACTTAGTTCGTCGGCAGGCTGAAGCACGGGCTGCCAAGAAAGCAGAATCGGATAAGAGCAAGATGATCAAAGCCGACGCGGACTGGGATGGAGACGACTTTGTCAAACAAAGCGATGCGCTGGCCCGTGGTTAGATCTTGATGTGGTATGAACAGTTAGCCACAGCAACAAAGGAGCATGGCGAACATAACGCAATTGAAATCCAATCTAGTTCTATTGAAAAGCAAGTGTTTCACCACACGCAAAAATAATTTTCTTTATGTCTTCTTGGTGCAATGACAATTTAAGACTGATACCCTTAGAAGTGCGTCGGCTTACGACTAAGGAACTTGCCGTGGCCTAGTTCACCGACGAAGAGTCCCTCTTTGACCATAACTTCTCCTCGGACGGTTACGGTGTTTGCTCGCCCCTTGAGTGGCCATCCCTCGAAGGCGCTATAGTCAGTTGCCATTTGTTGTTCTGCTTGCGTGATCATGCCTTGATACTCGGGATAATAGATTACCAAATCGGCATCCGATCCTAGTGCAATGGTTCCTTTTTGGGGAAACAGCCCGAATAGCTTTGCCGCTTGAGTACTCGCAACATCAACGAACGTATTGAGATCAATCTTACCAGTGGTAACGCCATGCGTATAAAGCAGATCGACACGATGCTCAACACTTGGAATACCGTTGGGGATTTTGGTGAAATCATTCCGCCCCATTTCTTTTTGCCCCTCGAAGTCAAACGGAGCATGGTCTGTCGCAACGGTGCTAATCGTTCGATGCTTGATTGCATTCCATAAAAATTCTTGATGCTTTATTTCGCGGATAGGTGGCGACATGACGTACTTGGCTCCCTCGAAGCCAGTCTGCTGCGCCGCGGTATCGTCAAGCACCAGATAGGGTATCACCGTCTCGATCCAAGCGTGAACACCCTTTAGTTTGGCTTGTTGTGCTGCCAAGACGGCTTCCTCGCAGCTCGTATGAACGATGTAAACATGGGCGCCAGTCAACTCGGCAAAGGTCATCAAATGATGAACCCCTTCCGCCTCGACCTGAACGGGCCGAGAGGGTTCGTGCCACTCGGGTCCCTTCTTTCCCTCAGCCAACAGTTTTGCCTGCAGTTGTGAAACAAGCACTTCATTTTCGCAATGGGCTGTGACGATCACGCCCAATTCTTTAGCGAGTTCAAGCGTTTTGAATAGTTCTTCGTCATCAACACCGAAGGCTCCCTTATAG
>CAYGQU010000065.1:0-10226 GCA_964352045.1 uncultured Planctomycetaceae bacterium | reverse complement strand
GCTTAAGACCGCTCCCTCGCCAATGTAAAGCACGGCTACGTCAGCATCTTTTGCAATACGCACTGCTTCTTCGATCCGATCTAATTTGCTTGAAAACGTATTTTTTACCCCTTTGGCATACACGACTTCAACCTTGCCTGCTAAGCGTGTCATCATGTCGGTAAGGGGAGTAATGCTATTTTCGGGCTTGCCATCGAGCGACCAACATCCAAGCTGTTGTAAGGGCTCATGGGCCATCGGGCCAATAACGGCAATTTTATTAAGCTTACTTTGATCTAATGGTAAGAGCTTGTCGTTCTTGAGCATCACAACGCTTTCGGTCGCCAGCTGTCGTGCGACGGCAAGATTTTCTTCTTGTAGTAACGAATAGTTTGCGTTCTTTTTGCCATCCAATTTGAGTTCGAACTTGAGACGTAACAATCGCCGAACGGCATCATTCAGTCTTTCTTCACTTACCTGCTGCGAAAGAATTAATTTCTTGAGATGCTCTGGATATGCTTTGCTGCACATGTCCATATCGACACCTGCATTCATCGCCACATCTGCTGCGTCGGCGTTGTTTCTACAATAACCGTGGGCTACCATTTCGGTGATTGAGCCCCAATCACTAACCACGGTTCCCGTGAAGTTCCATTCCCCTTTTAAGACTTGGTTCAAAAGAACGCTATGGGCCGTACCGGGGATACCGTTAACTTCGCTGAAAGTGGTCATCAAAGTGCGGCAGCCTGCGTCAACGGCAGACTTAAAGGGTGGCAAGAAGACGTTGCGCAACTCCGATGTCGAGACGCTAGCACGGTTGTAGTCGCGTCCTCCCTCGGCAAGGCCGTAGGCGACAAAGTGCTTTGCGCAAGCGGCAATGCCATCAAGGACGCCAGCTTTTTCTTGTTGAAATCCGCGGACCATGGCGTTGCCAAGTTGGCTAGCGAGGTAAGCATCTTCCCCCATTGTTTCCGCGATTCGGCCCCAACGAGCATCGCGACAAATGTCGATCATCGGAGCAAAAGTCCAGTCGATTTGCTCTCCTTTGGCTTCGTTAGCAGAGATGACCGCGGCTCGTTCGATGAGTTTAGGGTTCCAACTCGCAGCTTGCCCTAGTGGTATGGGGAAAATCGTACGCATGCCATGGATGACGTCACGAGCGATGATCAGCGGGATACCGAGACGAGACTCGTTGACCGATATTTCCTTGGCTTCAAGAACGACCGAGGCGTTACCAGGATAAAAGATCGAACCAATAGCACCGGCCCGAATTTGACCAGCCAAGCCTGGACTCAATTTCACGTCATTAGGATAAACTTGGATCAGCTGTCCAATTTTCTCTTCCAAGGTCATTTGAGAGAGGAGCTTTTCGACCTTCTCTTCGGTTGTACCTTGTAGATCGCTGTAGCGGGTAATACTTGAATCTGCTGCCGGCTTGGTATGAGCTGTTTGATTAGACACATCTTCAATCGGATCAACTGCCGACTCGTCCACGATATTCGTAGGCAACGAGTCGATTGGTCCAGTAACCTGTGCATGAGCCGACAAGCACAGAATCGCGCTTGCAGCGGCAATGGTTAAAACAAATTGTTTGCAAGGTGGGAATATCATGGAGGGCATTTTCTCAATCGGCAAAGCGATCAAATAATGGAAATCAACGTCGCTTGCTGCGGGTAGGTTTAGGATCGGGGACTAGGTCAAAATCAAATTCATTACTACCAGCGGCAACCTCAGCTTTTAGTCCCGAAGTTTTTGGGTCTTTGTAACGTCTTGGTGAAATTAAACGTCCCGATGGCGGTAGATCAGGGTTTTTAGATTGGACTAATTCAGTCGCTGAGATGGTAACTATGTAGGTACCAGGAACAACTCCAGTGCGAGAACCTAATCTCATGCGATATTCACCACTATCGTTAATAATTCCAATTGCAGGTGCACCAGTTCCACTTTCGGGGAAAAAATAGACCATAGCGCGAGTTGATTCACCTCCAGTAATTGGTTGGCCATCTATCGAAACACTGCCCGTGACGCTGGCCAATCCATTGCCACAGCCTGACAATGCCAAACCCGTAAATCCTATAAACAAAAACGCACAAAAGCGTGCTATCTGATTATCTTCAAATATATCGTAATCAAGCCTCATTGTTTTACCTCGCTCTGAACAGAATCAGAAATTGTATTTTCCTCAACAACCATTTCTGGTGCTGCGCTATCTTCGGTGATGTCCGTTGTCGTATCCTCATCAACCGATCTCTGGTTTTCGCCAGAACTTGAAGTACTATCAGACAACTCCTCTTTGTCAGTCGAGTTTTCGTCAGTCGAGTTTTCAGTATCTGATGGTTCGGTATCACTATCAATTGTGTCGTCTGTCATTGACGGACCATCCGTTTTTGGCTCTTCAATGACTGGTTCTGCCACAACTTTCAAGCGAATATCATAGGTATTGGCCCCTCGCTTTGCCAAAAAAGTAAGGCCTGAAGTTAGCGTATCACTATAGACAGAGGGAGTGATTGATTTAGCTTTAGGAGCAAGGTCTTTATCTTCATCTTGAATAATTTCAACGACACTAACCGCGACAAGGTAGTCTCCTGGTACCAAGGCATTCGTCGTGCCTGTTGAAATCGAATAACTACCCTCTGAGTCGATTAAGCCCATGCAGGTAGCACCCCCATCAACAGCGCGAAATATAACTTTACCTCTTTGATTATCTTTTACTTTAATAAGATTACCATCGTAGTAGACTTTGCCATCGACGGTGGCAGTAAGTTCGCTGCAGCCACTTGTTGTAAAAACAATAGCAAGCAGAGTAGCAATCGACGAAATCTTAAATAGTGAATTTATCACTACGTTTTCTCCAGGATAAGGCAATATTGTTTCGCTATTCGCTAATTAACTCGCCACCATTGCGTGTACAACTAGTACGGTAAAACTCGTTATTAACGGAATCCGACACAAACTTAACAGAAGCATCTGCTAAAGCAAAGTTAGCTCCACCTGGGTGTAAACTGCGGAAGCTACGTTGTTCCCACCATGCATCACGGCTAACAAGACTTTCAGGCAAACCAACCAAGCTGTTTAGCGGGTTATTACAACTGCAAACGTCGCCATCTGAGTAGAAGGTTGTTGAGTGGAAATTATAAGACGGAATGTCTTCGCCGATCATATAGGTTTTTGAAGTACCATCGCTGATTTTTGAGAATTTGACAGGTTTTTGTTGTGTTTGACGGAAGAAGATGCCTTTGCAGCGTGTGTCTCCTACGCAATCCCGTTGGTGAGCACCAAAAGGGCCTGGTTGGTCGTAATTACCACTAGGGAATTGTGAAGCTGCATTGTCGATGGCCTGGCCACCCGATTCATCGTCGCCCAGTACGGTATCTCCTAGGACTCCCTTGTAGCTTGTTGTTGAGACAAAGACATTGCTCCAACCCCATTGTTGATCAGAAAGTTGCGTCACACTCTCGTCTGATGGGCACTGGAATAATGTTAACTGTGTGGCCATTAAATCAGGTACCGAGATGTCATTTTCAAGCGATCCCAATCCTGCGCCAGGTCGAGGTGCGCGGCCAATGCCGATTCTCCAGGTTCCTTGAAAAGCTCCCCCTTGCTTGAATTGGTCATAAAGGACTTGTTCTTCAAGCTGAGGAAGGACCTGGGTGATCCAACCAGCCGCTGACCCACCTCCCTCGGGTCCGTCAAAAGTTGTTGTTAGTCCCATGCTGATCGGGAAATGCCCTTGTGCATCGTGATGGTTGTGCACTGCAAGCGCGATGTTCTTCATGGCGTTAACGCAACTCATTCGTCGGGCTGCTTCGCGTGCCGACTGCACTGCTGGTAACAAAAGTGCCACAAGTATGCCAATAATCGCGATTACGACTAAAAGCTCAACTAGCGTAAAGGCATGTCTTGATAAACGTCGCATTGGAAATCCCTCTCGGAGATAATTTGAAGGTATAAAAAGGTAGCCGACTAGTCTCTTGCGCAAAGAGACTAGTCGGCTGAATAATTATCGAACTCGCTTACGCTGAGCGAAGAGAGCCATCGTTGCCAAAAGCATTAGTGAACTTGGCTCAGGTACTGCAGCCGAAGTTGATGTCGACAGGCTATTGCCATAGCTCGACACCCAAAGGGCGTAGTCAGCAGCAACCACTGTCGCTGCACCCGATCCGTTACCGTTAAGCACCGATGAATCAAGACCCAAGTTATCACGGTAAACCGTATAGTCTGCTGCATCGACCGTGCCATCGTTGTTGAAGTCACCATCAAGGCCAGCTACAGGATCAGGAGTTAGCAGACGAAGTTGGGCGTCGTCATAGAAGGCAGCGCCTCCCTCGGTTCCAATTTGGATAAAGAAGAGACTTATGCGTGCGTAGGCTGTTCCTGCTGGTGCAATCGCACTGGCTGTCCCTTGAACCCACAAATCTTCGGGCATATTAACATCACGGCCATCAAGCAGCGGGAATTCGACACCGTTAGTATCGACAATATTTCCAGGGTCGCCAAAAGCTTCTTGGATTTCGTTGCCACTGGCATCTAGGAACGAGATAGCTACCGCGGTGAAGTTCTCCGTTCCTGCAATGCTGTCACCACCTGTGGTTTGTGACCAAACACTTGCCTCGAACTCTTGTCCAGGTGATGCTGCAACGTTTTGAAGTAAACCTGATGCGTTGGGATTATTAAAGAAGGGACCGAACATTTTAGCCATGGTTATGCCATCGACCGCCACGTCCGGTACGCCAGGATCCAATCCTGAAGGATCATCGAGTTCATAGAAGGCGTTGCTGAAACTAAGCCATTCACCCGTAGTAGTCGCGGGGACTGAGTTAATATCGGTTGGATTTAATTCAATCTCAAAGCTTCCATCGGTTAATAAGTTACCACTGGTCGTCGTATTAAATCGGCTAACTTCAACGTAATCGACTTGCAGTGTTGTTCGTTCGTTGTTCGCTTCAACGGCCGTGGGCTGAAGGGCGGCATTGAAAGCGGCTGAGAAACCGCTGTCAGGGGCCCATAGGTTGAGGTGAAGTTTTTGTGGGTCGTCAGGCACATCGGTCGTTTGTGTACGTACCAAATTGTTATTGACGTACCATTTAATGGATTGAGGCGTCCAATCAACTCGGTAATCTTGGAATTGAGTGAGATCTAGGCCGGCGACATCGTGGAACTGCAAGTCACCACCGTTGCTGAAACCACCATCGTTCCAGTAGTTGGTCGCAATGTCTTGTGTTGCGGCCCCAACGGTTTGATTGCCAATGAGTTCAAAATCGATTTCGTCACGGAAGAATGTGCCACTTCCGGGGGGCGAGTCCCCTTGTAGGTCATATGTGAAGAAGCCACCTACCGTGCCACCCAGTACATCCGAAGCGGGGTCTAAACGCATACGACCTTCGAACGACAAGCCACCACCAAGGCCAAAGTTACGCTTTGTAAGGAGGTCTGTTCCGAGGAAGGCGTTGCCGGGATCAATCACCGAATAACTGTCGAGATGTAGCTCGGCAACCAAGTTATCCGTCCCCGTAGTTGCCGCAATGCCTTGTTGGGGCAAATCGACTGCCGAGTCGCCACGGAATTGTGTTCGACCTACGAAAGAGCCTTCTGAACCGAAGGGCAATCGCCATACGGTCGAATCAACATTGCCGGTGCCATCGAAATCATCGCGAAGCAGGACCTGCGCATCGGCGGTCAGACTGCTGGCCGAGAATAGGATCAGCATGGCGGCGGCTGACCATTTCTTGAGGCTCATAAATGAATTACTACAAAGCATGGTTGTGTTCTCTGTTTGAAGTTTTGAATGCGAAATAGGAATCTATTAATCCACCCCACCGACGTGGCCACCAATGCGGCCTAACATCATGGCCCGCTGACGAGCCAATAGCAATTATGAGTGATTGCCACTAACGAAAAGTTTTGCGAGATAAGCTTATCGTCTCTTGATTTATAAAAATAAAAAGTTGGGTAGCCGAGGCAGGGAGCCCTTATTCTCCCTGCCTCGAAAACCACTTCACCCTTGACTAGCTGCGGCGTGAGCCAGCGGCCATACCCATAAGTCCAAGACCAACAAGAAGCATCGAAGTTGGCTCAGGAACAGCTGATGGTCCGATTACAACGCTACCGAAAGGTGCGACGTCGGTGACCCATACATTTTCTCCTCGTGTCGTGAATCCGTATTGGATGTGACGAGTAGGATCATCAATACCATCCAAGAAGAGGCTGTAGGTACCTGGGGCACCAATTACAACCGATGCTTCAGCAAAACCGGTGTAACCCGCATCGAAGTCACGAATGAACATGGTCGTTTCGTGTGCTGCGGTAAATGTGTTTGAAAGGACTTCGACTTCAAACGTAATTTCTGCACCTGCTAGCGAATCGTCTGGAACGAAGACATTTGCTTGCATCCATTTGTTGCCTGTGGAACCTGGGCCACCAGCAGGCGTGTACCAAAATGGATCGGGATCACCAATGGTATTTGGTGACAATGTGACGGTGTTCGTGCCACCATCTTGTATGGCAACCGCGTCAGCAACACCCCATGCACTAGCAAAGACAAAAGTTGTTTGGTCTAGCTCGAAAACTTCCATGAAAGCTTCGAGTGATGAAGAAGCATCGACAGTGACAGAAACAGGAGCCGCTTGAGCGGCAGGAACAAGAAGCACACATGTAAGGAGTGCAGCAAAGAAGCGAACCATTAGATTCTTCCTCCAGAAAAAGAAAACCTATCCGAAACGTATCGGACAAAAAAAAAAATACTCTCAGATGTTAATCAGGATCTCGAAAGCAATGCCTACGGCACCGGTGCTTTCTAAAAAAGGGGCATCTCAAGAGACGAATAAGCAAATAGGTAAATTTAATTGAAAAGTGTAAGTGCGATTTTCACATGTTCCCAAGGAACAACGAAAAATACCGATTTAAAATCTTAGGTAAAACTAACCTATGGAAAATAATCGGGCTACGAAAAGGAAACTCGAAAAAAGTACAGGAAAAGTTTTGTCATCCTTTAAGGCGGATAAAGCCTCCAAAGATTTCTACTCGTAAAAGCACCTCAAAAGTCTTCTCGGCAGCGAATGTTAAATGCAACAGTTAGCCATGCCCGAGAAACAAAGTGGTAACAGTTTTCCTGATTATGAGTGCCGACTGCACTTATGTCAACAACTTTGTCAAAGAAACAGCATTTTTCTGTAATGATTTTCTAGGTTGTTTATAGGGACTTTCAATAAATTACTCCCTCCTAACTTTATGGTTGACAAATGACTTGCGACGACGCATGATGAAGTAACTGTTACTTGCTAGGCGAGTATCTTGTTTCTTTTCGGGTTCTTATTTCGGACTCTCATTTCGGAAATAGTAAAATGGCCTCCATTCGACAAGTTGCAAAAGAGGCGGGTGTTTCTATCGCGACCGTATCTCGTGTTATGAACGGTGTGAACAGTGTTGATCCGAACCTAAGGAGTCAAGTTCTCAGGGCGGTTGAATCATGTGACTACTCGCCTGGAGTTGGACGCCGTTCGTTAGAATCTATCGCGTTACTCTACGTTGGCCCCTTCACGGTAGGTGGGCCCTACGATTCAGCCTGTATTGAAGGCATGGTCGAAGCGATGAGAACTTCTAGCTTTGATCTAACCATTCTTGATATACACCGAGATAAATCGAAACAGGAAACACTTCGGCAATTCTTTGCCCGTAAAGGGGTGCGAGGTGCCGTCATCCGTTCGACCGCTGTTCAAAGAGATTTTGTTATCGAGCTGGCAGAAGAACGACTTCCCATGGTGGTGTTGGGGGACCACTTCGAGTGCGAAAAGATTTCGTTTGTTTATGCTGACTCGAAAGTCGCTAGTCGGGAAGCAGTTGAGCATCTTGTTGCGCTCGGTCATAAACGAATTGCCTTTGCTGCTTGTGAACGGGAAGATGGTGACCACCTTGATCGGTTGAATTCTTACCGCGAGGTACTCACCGAGCATAATTTGCTTGACGAATCGCTTGTCAGCCGAGTTCCACCACAGCGATTGGATGGAGCGCAGCTACTGCGTAATTTGCTGGGTAAGCCTAATCGCCCTACTGCCATGTACATAGCGGATCCGTTGGTTGCCATTGGTGCGATTAACGAGGCCCACCGCATGGGGATTAGCATTCCCGATGATCTATCCATTGTCGGTTTCGATGACAATGATCTGCGAGACATGGTTCATCCACGCATGTCGGCTGTTTGTCAAGATTCACGACTCTTAGGAAAGATGGCGTTTGAAGAAGTAATTCGTATTACGTCTCAGCCGACCGGACAGCATCCAAAGAGCGAGGCTCAGCCAGCTTGGTTGGAAATTGGCAATTCGTCAGCTCCACCACCTAATGAACCAGGCAAGATATTACCTACAGGAACTCGGGTTCCTGGCTAATTACTATCTCGGCTTCTACCACTTTCGTCGAAGCGACTCTTCGCATGGCGTTGTAAAGCTGATAATCGGTTGCCTGCTCGGTTGCAAGTTACCTTCGCCAAGCCGAGGGGGAGACGCCACGTTTTGCTTTGAATTGTCGATAGAATGTCGAGAGGTCTGAAAATCCACACTCAAAAGCGACCGAGGTGATCGGTGCAGTTGTCTCAAGCAAGAGATTGGCCGCATGGTCAATCGCCTTACTGCGGACATATTCAAGCCAAGTGACTCCGGCTGTTTTGCGAAAACGCTCGGTAAACGACCGTCGTGAGATTCCTAAGCGATGCGCCGCTTCGCCAATATCTTTGGCTTCATAGAAATGTGAATCTAAGTACTCAAGGTACTGAATCATTTCATGATCGGTCGCGTTCGCAGGTTTCTCTTTCTCATCGAGCAAAGCCACTTCGGTGACGACTTGTAGGATACTTAAAGCAGCACTTGCCATAGCGAGTGTCGCGTTCTGGCCACCATTTGATTGATAAAACAGCAGGCGACGCAATAGGGCCGCCGCTCGATCAGCCTGGTAGCCAGAACGCTTAATCCTTCCCTGCTGAAATCGCTTTTCGATTGATGAATCAAAGCTCCAAAGGCTCGGAGCAAGGCATAAAATATATAGTGACGAAGGGGCATTTGGTGAATCAACGATTCGGTTCTTAAGCTGTTGAGGGACAACAAGGACGTCTTTAGCACGGAAATCTAACTTGCTCTCTTCAATAAATAGAGTCCCCTCACCCGCAAGGACATAGACGATTTTAAGGAACGGGTGTTTACGCCACTCCATTACAAAATCATCGGAGTGATGGCTTTCAAGCACCTTAATGCCCCATTTAGGAATGCTTTCGGGCAGCGCATGCCTCGTTAATTTATGGTTATTCATGTTTGCAAAGCTCTTTTTGCCTGAATTGCATGGTAGCACTACCCAATTATCCAAGACATGATCGGGTAATGCAACTACTTTATTACTATCCGGTGGTTGGTTATTTGCCGATGCCACATAGTATTTTTGCCTACTGCTGCGATTGCCATGATTCAAGTCGATTATGATCTTTGTCCCACGGACCTACTGCCAGCCATTCAACGATTGTGGGTCTCATCAGCTGACCGGCTTAGACGTATCGAAGAAAGATATGCCACGGGCAATCAAACGCCTGTTTTTACAGTCGAGGGGAAATACCAACCCCAAGGTTGGACCGAATGGACGCAGGGTTTTCAATTTGGTTCACTCATCTTGCAATTCGATGCGACTGGGGAGGAATTCTTTCTCGACCATGCTCGAAAGCGAACGGTCAAGGTGATGGCACCTCATGTAACGCACATCGGCGTGCATGACCATGGCTTTAATAACGTTAGCACTTATGGTGCTTTGCTTCGGCTTATGAATGAAGGTCGGCTTCAAGAGTCGTCTTGGGAACGCAACTATTATGAGTTGGCACTCAAAGCAACCGGCGCTGTGCAGGCAGCTAGGTGGTCAACAACAAGCGATGGAGGTGGTTACATCTATTCATTCAATGGCCCGCAGTCGCTTTTTGTCGATACGATCCGTTCTTGTCGCGCGCTGGCTGTGGCTCATTCGCTTGGACATACACTGATGGGTGAACGCGATGAGCCTATTAGTTTGCTTCAGAGAATCATTCAGCATGCGCAAGCGACCGCCAAGCACAACATTTGGTACGGTAAAGAACGAGACCATTACGATGTTCGAGGTAGGACGGCTCATGAGTCGTTGTTTAATACGAACAATGGTGACTACCGCTGTGCTTCAACCCAACAGGGTTATTCCCCCTTTAGTACTTGGACACGTGGCCTAGCTTGGGCCATGCTAGGTTATCC